>NZ_JBIQNC010000085.1:0-19368 GCF_044462705.1 Xenophilus sp. | reverse complement strand
AGGAATTCAGCGGCGGCCGGCCGATGCGGTGGCCGGTGCGTCGTCACTCCCACTCGATCGTCGCCGGCGGCTTGGAACTCACGTCGTAGGTCACGCGGTTGATGCCGCGCACCTCGTTGATGATGCGGCCCGACACCTTCTTGAGCAGCGCGTAGGGCAGCTCGGCCCAGTCGGCGGTCATGAAGTCGCTGGTCTGCACGGCGCGCAGCGCCACCACGTAGTCGTAGGTGCGGCCGTCGCCCATCACGCCCACGCTCTTGACGGGCAGGAAGACGGTGAATGCCTGGCTGGTCAGGTCGTACCAGGTCTTGCCGGTGGCCTCGTCGCGGAAGTTGCGCAGTTCCTCGATGAAGATGGCGTCGGCGCGGCGCAGCAGGTCGGCGTAGTCCTTCTTCACCTCGCCGAGGATGCGCACGCCCAGGCCGGGCCCGGGGAACGGGTGGCGGTACACCATCTCGGGCGGCAGGCCCAGCGCCACGCCCAGCTCGCGCACCTCGTCCTTGAACAGATCGCGCAGGGGCTCCAGGAGCTTCAGGCCGAGCTGCTCGGGCAGGCCACCGACGTTGTGGTGGCTCTTGATGGTGACGGCCTTCTTGCTCTTGGCGCCGCCGCTCTCGATCACGTCGGGGTAGATGGTGCCCTGCGCCAGGAAGGTCGCGCCCTTGTGACCCTGCCCGCCCGCCTTCAGCTTCGCCGCCTCGGCCTTGAACACCTCGACGAACTCGCGGCCGATGATCTTGCGCTTCTGCTCCGGATCGCTCACGCCCTTGAGATGGCCGAGGAACTGCTCGCTGGCGTCGACGTGGATCACGCGCGCGTGCAGCTTGCCGGCGAACATCTCCATCACCATCTTGCCTTCGTCCAGGCGCAGCAGGCCGTGGTCGACGAACACGCAGGTGAGCTGGTCGCCGATGGCGCGGTGGATCAGCGCGGCCGCCACGCTCGAATCCACGCCGCCCGAGAGGCCGAGGATCACCTCCTCGTCGCCCACCTGCCGGCGGATGGCTTCCACCGCCTCGGCGATGTGGTCCTTCATCACCCAATCGGCCTTTGCGCCGCAGATGCCGAGCACGAAACGCTCGAGGATCACCCGGCCCTGCTGCGTGTGCGTCACCTCGGGGTGGAACTGCACGCCGTAGAAGTGCCGCGCCTCGTCGGCCATGCCTGCGATGGGGCAGCTTCCGGTGCTGGCCATGAGCTTGAAGCCCGGCGGCAGCTCGGTCACCTTGTCGCCGTGGCTCATCCACACCTTGAGCATGCCGTGCCCTTCGGAAGTGGTGAAGTCGGCGATGTCCTTGAGCAGGTCGGTGTGGCCGCGCGCGCGCACCTCGGCATAGCCGAACTCGCGCTGGTGCGAGCCCTCGACCTTGCCGCCCAGCTGCTGCGCCATCGTCTGCATGCCGTAGCAGATGCCCAGCACCGGCACGCCCAGCTCGAACACCGCCTGCGGCGCGCGGTCGTCCACCTCGTACACGCTGGCGTGGCTGCCCGAGAGGATCACGCCTTTCAGGTGGCCGTCCTTCGCGTACTCGCGCACCCAGTCGTCGTTCACGTCGCAGGGATGGACTTCGCTGTAGACATGCGCCTCGCGCACCCGGCGCGCGATGAGCTGCGTGACCTGGGAGCCGAAGTCGAGGATGAGGATCTTGTCGTGTGACATGGGACGCTTCGATGAAAAGGCGCTTCGCTGGAACAACAAGGCCGGTGCGTTGCACCGGCCTTGTCCTTCTTGTGGATTACTCCGCCCGGTAGTTGGGCGCTTCCTTGGTGATCTGCACGTCGTGCACGTGCGATTCGCGGATGCCGGCGGCGGTGATCTCCACGAACTCGGCCTTGTTCTTCATCTCGTCGATGGTGGCGCAGCCGCAGTAGCCCATGCTGGCGCGCACGCCGCCGGCGAGCTGGTAGATGATCGAGACGATCGAGCCCTTGTAGGGCACCCGGCCCTCGATGCCCTCGGGCACCAGCTTGTCGGTGTTCGGGTTGCCGGTGGTCGATTCCTGGAAGTAGCGGTCGGCGCTGCCCTGCTGCATGGCGCCGATGGAGCCCATGCCGCGGTAGCTCTTGTAGCTGCGGCCCTGGTAGAGCACGATCTCGCCCGGCGCCTCCTCGGTGCCGGCAAACATGCTGCCCATCATCACGGTGCTGGCGCCGGCCGCGATGGCCTTGGCGATGTCGCCCGAGAAGCGCACGCCGCCGTCGGAGATCAGCGGCACGCCCGTGCCCTGCAGCGCGGTGGCCACGCTGTCCACGGCCATGATCTGCGGCACGCCCACGCCGGCCACGATGCGGGTGGTGCAGATGGAGCCGGGGCCGATGCCGACCTTGACCGCGTCCGCGCCCGCCTCGACCAGCGCCAGCGCGGCCGCGCCGGTGGCGATGTTGCCGCCGATCACGTCCACCTGCGGGTAGTTCTGCTTGACCCAGCGCACGCGCTCGATCACACCCCTGCTGTGGCCGTGCGCGGTGTCGACCACGATCACGTCCACGCCGGCCTTGACCAGCGCCTCGACGCGCTCCTCCGTGCCGTCACCCACGCCGACCGCGGCGCCCACGCGCAGGCGGCCGTTGTCGTCGCGCGCGGCGTTCGGGAAGCTGGTCTGCTTGGTGATGTCCTTGACGGTGATGAGGCCCTTGAGCTGGAACTCCTCGTTGACGACCAGCAGGCGCTCCAGCTTGTGCTTGTTCAGCAGCGCCTTGGCCTCGGCGGGCGTGGTGCCTTCGGGCACCGTGATCAGCTTGGCGCGCGGCGTCATGATCTCGGTGACGGGGGCGTCGTAGCGCGTCTCGAAGCGCAGGTCGCGGCCGGTCACGATGCCGACCACCTTGCCGCCATCGACCACCGGGAAGCCCGAGATGCCCAGCTCTTCCGACAGCTGCAGCACCTGCAGCACCGTGTGCTGGGGCGTGATGACCACCGGGTCGCGCAGCACGCCGGATTCGTAGCGCTTGACCTTGGCCACCTCGGCCGCCTGCTGCTGGGCGGTGAGGTTCTTGTGGACGATGCCGATGCCGCCCTCCTGCGCCATGGCGATGGCCAGGCGGGCCTCCGTCACGGTGTCCATGGCGGCGGACACCAGCGGCAGGTTCAGTGCGATGTTGCGGGAAAGGCGGGTGGCGAGGGAGGTGTCCTTGGGCAGGACCTGCGAGAACGCTGGCACCAGCAACACGTCGTCGAAGGTGAGCGCTTTGCCGAGAAGGCGCATGGGTGAGGCTCCAAAAGAAGGATTGTAACGAGGGCCCTGGTTTTCCCTGAAGCGGCAGGGTGGCCGGCGCGCACGCCGGGGCGGCCGGCGTTGCGGATTGACGCCAGATTCGTGGCGCATGCCGCGCTCGCGGCCTCCCGTGCGTGTTGCCAAACGTAAGCGGACGCTACACTTCCGCCCCATGAAGCCGATCCACGCCGTCCTTGTCGCCTGCGCTCTCGTGATGCCGGTGGCCGCCTCGGCCCAGTGGCAGTGGCTGGATGCGCAGGGCAAGAAGGTGTTCAGCGACCAGCCGCCGCCGCTGGACGTGCCCGAGAAGAACATCCTGCGCCGACCGCACGGCAGCCGTGCCGCCGCCGCGCCGGCCCCGGCCCCGGCCCCCGCCTCCGACCAAGCCCCTGCCGCGCCCGCGGCGCCGGCCGGCAAGGCGGCCGGGGTGGACAAGGCGCTGGAAGAGAAGGCCCGCCAGGCCGAGGAAGCCGAGAAGGCCAAGCGCGCCGCCGAGGAGAAGAAGATCGCCCAGGCCAAGGCCGACAACTGCAGCCGCGCGCGCCAGGGCAAGGCCACGATGGACAGCGGCATGCGCGTGGCCCGCGTCAACGACAAGGGCGAGCGCGAGATCCTCGACGACAACGCCCGCGCGGTGGAGCAGCGCCGCCTGCAGTCGATCATCGACAGCGACTGCAAGTAGCAGCCGCCCGGCCCGCCCCCTTCAATCGGTCAGTAGCCGGCCTTGGCCCCTTCGCGCCGCCGCGCGAACAGGCCGGCCGTGCGCGCCCCCTGGCGCTGGAAGCGCTCGCGCCGCGCCACCTTCGGATCGACGGTGAGGGGCCGGCACAGCTCCACGCGGTCGCCGTCGGCCAGCGGCCGGGACCATTCCGCCGCGCGGCCCCACACGCCCGGATGCATCGCGCGCCAGTCCAGCGCCGGCAGCGCCTGCGCCAGCGTGCTGGCCTCGACGGCTGCCTCCAGCGTGCAGCCCTCGGGCACGCACAGCGCCTCCTCGTGCACCTGCCGCGGCGCCGGGGCGCAGCACAGGACGATGCGGATCATGGCGCCGGCTCGCCGTAGGTCTGCTCGGCCCGCTTGACGAAGGCCTCGACCAGGCTGGAGGCGATCTTGTCGAACACCGGCCCGACCAGCGCCTGCAGCGCGAAGTTGCTGAAGCCGTAGCTCAGGTCGAGCTGCACGCGGCAGGCGCGTTCGCCCTCGCCGCCCACAGGGGTGAATTTCCACACCCCGTCGAGGTTGGAGAAGGGGCCGTCCACCAGCTTGAGGTGGACTTCGCGCCCCGGCACGTGGGTGTTGCGGGTGGTGAAGCTCTGGTGGATGCCGCCGAAGGCGAGGCCGACTTCCGCCGTCATGCCGGCCTCGTCCTGCTCGATCACGCGGGCGCGGTCGCACCAGGGCAGGAACTCCGGGTACCTCGCCACGTCCGTCACCAGGCCGTACATCTCCTCGGCGCTGTACCAGATGAGGACGGACTTGTGCACACTCTTCATAGAATCGCGGGTTCGGGGGAAGCGAGCGGCCGATTGTAGGGACGCCATGCGCCCCCAACTGAGCCCCCATGGCCACCAAGAAGCAAGACCCCAACGCCCGCATCGCCGACAACAAGAAAGCCGCCTTCAACTACTTCTTCGAGGAGAAGTTCGAGGCGGGCATGGTGCTCGAAGGCTGGGAAGTGAAGGCGCTGCGCGAAGGCAAGGTGCAGCTGACCGACGGCTACGTGGTCATCCGCGACGGCGAGATGTTCGTCATCGGCTGCCAGATCAACCCGCTCAAGAGCGCCTCCACCCACGTCAACCCCGACGCCGTGCGCACCAAGAAGCTGCTGCTGCACAAGGAGCAGATCAAGCGCCTGATGGGCAAGGTCGAGCAGAAGGGCTACACCCTGGTGCCGCTGAACCTGCACTGGAAGAACGGGCGGGTCAAGTGCGAGATCGCCCTGGCCAAGGGCAAGGCCGAGCACGACAAGCGCGACACCATCAAGGAGCGCGAGGGCAAGCGCGAGGTGGAGCGGGCGATGAAAAGCCGGCACCGCTAAGGCCGCCCGAATGCGCGGCTGCCGCCGACACGGGCCGTCGGCGCGGGCGCCTACACTGCCCGGGCCGGTTTTTTCAACGAAGGAGAAAGTCCATGAAACTGCTCAGTGCATCCGTCCTTGCTGTCGCCCTGCTTGCCGGGGGCTGCGCCACCCGGTCCGCACCCGACACGCCCACGCGCACGGTCGATGGCGTGCTCATCGGGCCCAGCGGCATGACGCTCTACACCTTTGCGCGCGACACGCCCGACAGCGGCAAGTCGGTGTGCAACGGGCAGTGCGCCGCCAACTGGCCGCCCCTCATCGCGCCGGACAACGCCAAGCCCATGGGCGGCTACTCCGTCGTGACGCGCGACGACGGCAAGAAGCAGTGGGCCTACAAGGGCCAGCCCCTGTACTACTGGGTGAAAGACACGAAGGCCGGCGACCGCACGGGCGACGGCGTGGCGGGCGCGTGGAGGATCGCGCGCCCCTGAGGCCGCGGCCATCCCGCCCCCGATGAAAAAGCCGACCCTCGGGTCGGCTTTCTTGCGTCAGCAGTTGCCCTTCTTGGCCTGCCCCGGCGGGCAGTGATAGCCGCCATGGCCATGGCCGCGGCGCGGGCCGTCGTGCCAGCGCTCCTCGCGCTGCCGCTCGCGCGCGGCGCGGCGCCAGTCGCCGTCGCGCCAGCGCCAGCCGCCGTCGACCTGCACCCAGCCGCCGGGCACGTAGGCGTAGTCGGGCCGCGCTGCCTGCCAGTAGCCGCCCCGCCACGCATAGGCATGACCGCTCCATTGCCAGTGGCCCGGCACCCAGACCCGGCCCTGCCGTGGCCCAGGCACCGCCTCCCAGCGCGGGGGCGGCGGCGCCACGGCCACCAGCCCGGGCACATTGATGTTGACCGACACCTGGGCGCCTGCCGCCGGCGGCGCGGCGGCTACCGTGACGGCAGCGGCGATCGTGAGGAGGGACAGCTTCGTTTTCATCGTGGAGGACTCCCGGTTGTTGGACCCGATATAACGCAGCCGGGCCCGGCGGCGTTGTCGGACAAGGCCGCACCGCATCGGCGCAGGCGCCGCGCGCGCGACGGGCTACCGCCCCGCACGCCAGCCCAGCCACTCGTTGGCGACCAGGGCACCGACCACCAGCACCCCGCCGATCAGCACGCTGAGCGCCGGGATCTCCCCGGCGCCGATCCACGCCAGCGCGATGCCGAAGATCACCTCCAGCAGCGCCAGCAGGGCCACCTCGGGCGCCTTCAGCACCCGGGCGCACACCATCGCCAGCATGCTCGGGATCGCCAACTGGAAGACGCCGAGGAAGGCCAGCAGCCCCAGGTCGTGCACGGTGGCGTGCAGCGGCCAGGCCAGCGGCAGCGTGGCCAGCGCCGACAGCGACGCGCCGATCAGCACAGCCGGCACCAGGTCGATGTCGCGGCCCTGCGCGTGGGCGTGCTGCACCACCGTCCAGTTGCAGGCCAGCGCCAGCGGCACGCACAGGGCCACCAGCGTGCCGGCCAGCTCGCCCTGCCCCAGCTTGGTCGCATACATCCAGCCGATGCCCAGACCCGCCACGACGATCGCGCCCCACGTGCGAAGCGGCAACCGGTGCCCGATGAACAGGCGGGCCGCCAGCGCGGTGAACAGCGGCCCCACCGCCATCGTCACCAGCACGTTGGCGGTGGAGGTGAGCGTGAGCGCCACCATGAAGGCGGTGAACATCACGCTCCAGCACAGGCCCGAGAGCCACAGCGCCACGCCGCCGCTGCGCAGCGTCCGCAGCACCGCCCGGCCGCGCCAGGCGGGCAGGATGACGAGCAGCGCCAGCACGGTGAAGGCGCTGCGCCAGAAGGTGATCTCGAAGCTGCGCGCGCTCTCCAGGTGCCGCGTGACGACGCCGGCGGTGCCCCACATCAGCGTCGCGCCGACCATCAGCCACACCGCGCGGGCATGCGTCAGGGCCATGATGGCGATGCCCTTTGCTCAGCGCGGGCCGTTGCGGGCAGCCAGCTCGCACAGCGCCTCGCAGCGGGTGTCGGACATCGCGTCCAGCACCTTCTGCCAGGCCGCACGGCGCGCGCCCTGCGCCCGGGCGATCTGGTCCGCCGCCAGGCTGCGCGGCACGGCGCGCGAGGCGACGGACAGCGCCCGGGCGTGCGCCGGCGCGCTGTCGGCCAGCGCACCGAGCAGCGCATCGACATACGCCGCGCCGAAGCGCGCATCGCCCACCGCCGTCGCCAGGCCGGCATAGAGCTGCAGCACGCCCGTCTGGCCGCGCCGCAGCCCGCCCAGGCGCAACTGGCCGGCCATCTTCGGATCGAGCCGCCGCAGCGTCTCTTCCGCCAGCGGCACCTGGCGCGCGATGCAGTGCGCGAGGAAGGGCTGCAGCAGCGCCAGCTCGTCCTGGTAGGTGGCGGCGTTGCCCGCCACCACCGAGGCCACGAACCGGCCGTCCTGCATCGCGCCGAAGGACAGGTAGGCCAGCGACGCCTCCTGCGCGTGGTCGCAGATATCCGAGACGGCGGCCAGGTCGGCCGAGGCGCCTTCGGCGGGCAGCGCGCGGGGGTCGGCCAGGGCGCGCAGCACCGGGCCGGCGTCGGCCTCCGCCAGCCGCGGCATGCGCTCCGGGTGGGCCGAGCGCAGCGACGCGAAGGTGCGCGCCGCCTCGGCCTGTTCAGCCGCCGCCTGCGCGTGGCCGAAGAGCGGCCACGCACCCAGCGCCATGCACAGGACGATGGCTGCCCGCTTCTTCATCTCAGTCTTCCATGGCGTTACGCCGCCACCCGCATCGCATGAAACGCCTGGCAGGCAGCCGCTCCGAAGGCGGCAGAGCAGGCCATGCGGGAACATCCGCGGAACTGGCTTTGCCAGGCCACAGGATGTGCCCCCTTGAGGGGGTTGGCGAAGCGGAACGAAGTCCGCGAAGACTGGGGGTGTTTCATTTCACGCCTCGCGGGAGGCGCGCTTGCGCTCGTGCTCCTTCAGGAAGCGCTTGCGCAGGCGGATGCTCTTGGGCGTGATCTCGACCAGCTCGTCGTCCTCGATGAACTCCACGCCGTATTCCAGCGTCAGCTCGATCGGCGGCGTGATCTTGATCGCGTCCTCCTTGCCGCTGACGCGGAAGTTGGTGAGCTGCTTGGTGCGGGTGGCGTTGACCACCAGGTCGTTGTCGCGGCTGTGGATGCCGACGATCATGCCCTCGTACACCGGGTCGCCGGCCTTGACGAACATGCGGCCGCGGTCGTCCAGCTTGCCCAGCGCGTAGGTGAAGATCTCGCCGTCGTCCATGCTGATCAGCACGCCGTTCTTGCGGCCGCCGATCTCGCCCTTGTGCGGCTCGTAGGAATCGAAGATGTTGCTGATCAGGCCCGAGCCGCGGGTGAGGTTCAGGAACTCGTTGGTGAAGCCGATCAGGCCGCGCGCCGGGATGCGGTATTCCAGACGCACGCGGCCCTTGCCGTCCGGCTCCATGTTGACCAGCTCGCCCTTGCGCTCGCCCAGCGCCTGCATCACGCCACCCTGGTGGCCTTCCTCGATGTCGGCCGTGACCAGCTCCATCGGCTCGCAGCGCTCGCCGTCGATGTCCTTGAACACCACGCGCGGCTTGGACACGGCCAGTTCGTAGCCTTCGCGGCGCATGTTCTCCAGCAGGATCGTGAGGTGCAGTTCGCCGCGGCCGGAGACCTCGAAGATGCCATCCTCGTCGGTCTCCTTGACCTTCAGCGCCACGTTGGACTGCAGCTCCTTCTGCAGCCGGTCCCAGATCTGCCGGCTGGTGACGAACTTGCCTTCGCGCCCGGCCAGCGGGCTGGTGTTCACGCAGAAGTTCATCGTCAGCGTGGGCTCGTCCACCTTCAGCATCGGCAGCGGCGTGGGGTCGGCCGGGTCGGTGAGCGTGACGCCGATGCCGATGTCGGCGATGCCGTTGATCAGCACGATGTCGCCGGGGCCGGCCTCGGCGGCCTGCACGCGGTCCAGGCCCTGGAAGGTCAGCACCTGGTTGACGCGCCCCTTGAAGGAGGCGCCGTCCGGGCCTTCCATCACCTGCACGTCCATGTTCGGCCGCAGGGTGCCGGCGTTGATGCGGCCCACGCCGATGCGGCCGACGAAGGTGGAGAAGTCCAGCGCCGAGATCTGCAACTGCAGCGGTGCGTCCGGGTCGCCGTCGTGCGGCGGCACGTGCTTGAGCACGGTCTCGAACAGGGCCGACATGTCGGGGCCCCACTGCTCGCCGGGCTCGCCCTCCTCCAGCGAGCTCCAGCCGTTGATGCCCGAGGCGTAGACCACCGGGAAGTCGAGCTGCTCGTCGGTCGCGCCCAGCTTGTCGAACAGGTCGAAGGCGGCGTTGACCACCTTGTCGGGGTTGGCGCCCGGCTTGTCCACCTTGTTGACCACCACGATGGGCTTGAGGCCCAGCGCCAGCGCCTTCTTGGTGACGAAGCGGGTCTGCGGCATCGGGCCTTCCTGCGCATCGATCAGCAGCAGCACGCCATCGACCATCGACAGGGCGCGCTCCACCTCGCCGCCGAAGTCCGCGTGGCCGGGGGTGTCGACGATGTTGATGTGCGTGTCCTTCCAGCTCACGGCGCAGTTCTTGGCCAGGATGGTGATGCCGCGCTCGCGCTCGATGGCGTTGCTGTCCATCACCGTGTCGACCACCTTCTCGTGCTCGGCGAAGGTGCCCGACTGGCGCAGGAGCTGATCGACCATGGTGGTCTTGCCGTGGTCGACGTGGGCGATGATGGCGATGTTTCGGATCTGGCGGGTTGCGGTCATGGTGCAAGGGCCTCGGTCGGAGGCGTTCGATTCACAAGGATCTGCTGGATTTCGGTCGGGGCCAGCAAGCGCCCCGGGATGAGTTCGCCGGCCTTCACGTGGGCAGTGCCCAGGAAGGCATGCGGCTGGGTGCCGAAGACGGCCACCGCCTCGGCGTCGGGCCAGCCGCCGCGGCGGCGCATGCCGCTGAGGAAGCGGCCGGCATCGTCCTCGCCCAGCGTGACGGGCGTGTGGCCGGCCACCAGGCATTCGACGGGCTGCAGCAGCGCCAGACGCCCGTCTTCGGGTAGGGCTTCGAGCGCCTCCAGCGTCACGCACTGCGCGGCGTCGAAGCCGCCCGTGGCGACGCGGCGCAGGAAGCTCAGGTGGCCGCCGCAGCCCAGGGCCTCGCCGATGTCCTCGCCGAGGGTGCGGATGTAGGTGCCCTTGGAGCAATGCACACGCAACCGCAGGCCCGGCGTCTCGCCCGAGAGCTGCATCTCCAGCAGCTCCAGCGCATGGATGACCACCTGGCGCGGCTCGCGCTCGACGGTTTCGCCGTCGCGCGCATATTCGTAGAGCGCCTTGCCGTCCTTCTTGAGGGCGCTGTGCATGGGCGGCACCTGCGTGATCGGGCCGGTGAAGCGGTCCAGCACCTCCACCACCTGCCCGGCTGAGCACTGCACGGGGCGCTCGCTCAGCACCTCGCCTTCCGCATCGCCCGTCGCCGTGCGCACGCCCAGGCGCACCACCGTCTCGTAGGTCTTGTCGGCGTCGAGGTGCAACTGGCTGAACTTGGTGGCCGCGCCGAAGCACAGCGGGAGCACGCCGGTGGCCAGCGGGTCCAGCGTGCCGGTGTGGCCCGCCTTTTCTGCGCGCAGCAGCCACTTGGCCTTCTGCAAGGCCTGGTTGCTGGACAGGCCCAGCGGCTTGTCGAGCAGCAACACCCCATGCACAGGGCGCCGCTGCACCCTGACACGGGATGGCGACGACATGGGGGCTAGTCTTCCTTACCGCGCGAGGAAACGGCCTTGGCGATCAAGGCGTTCATGTCCGCCGCACGCTCGGTGGTGCGGTCGAACACGAAGTGCAGCGTCGGCACGGTGTGGATGTGCAGCCGCTTGAACAGGTGGTTGCGCAGGAAGCCGGCCGCCTGGTTGAGCGCGTCCTGCGTCTCCTGCGGGTCGCCCACCAGCACGCTGAAGAACACCTTGGCGTGGGCGTAGTCCGGCGTCACCTCCACGGCCTGCAGCGTGACCATGCCCACCCGCGGGTCCTTCAGCTCGCGCGCGATGATCTCCGTCAGATCGCGCTGGATCTGGTCGGCGACGCGGTAGCCGCGGTTGGGCGTGGTCTGCTTCTTCGAGGCCATGGTTCAGGTGCCGCGCCGGGCGCTCACAGCGTCCGTGCGATCTCCTTGATCTCGAAGATCTCGAGCTGGTCGCCTTCGCGGATGTCGTTGTAGTTGCGCAGCTTGATACCGCACTCGAAGCCCTCGCGGACTTCCTTGACGTCGTCCTTCATGCGCTTGAGCGACTCGATCTCGCCGGTGTAGACCACCACGTTGTCGCGCAGCAGGCGGAAGTGGCCGTCGCGGCGCACCACGCCGTCCAGCACGTACGAGCCGGCCACGGTGCCGATCTTGGAGGCCACGAACACCGTGCGGATCTCGGCATGGCCGATGACTTCCTCGCGGCGCTCGGGGGCCAGCATGCCGGCCATCGCGGTCTTCAGCTCGTCCACGGCGTCGTAGATGATGCTGTAGTACTTGATGTCGACGTCGTTGCCCTCGGCCAGCTTGCGCGCGCCGGCGTCGGCGCGCACGTTGAAGCCGATCACGATGCCCTTGGAGGCGATCGCCAGGTTCACGTCCGACTCGCTGATGCCGCCCACGCCGGCGTAGACGATCTGCACCCGCACCTCGTCGGTGGAGAGCTTGAGCAGCGACTGCGACAGCGCCTCCTGCGAACCCTGCACGTCGGCCTTGATGATGATGGGCAGGTTCTTCACCTCACCCGCCGTCATGTCGGAGAACATGTTCTCCAGCTTGGCCGCCTGCTGGCGGGCCAGCTTGGTGTTGCGGAACTTGCCAGCGCGGTAGGTGGCGATCTCGCGCGCGCGGCGCTCGTCGGCCATCACCATGAACTCGTCGCCGGCCTGCGGCACCTCGGTCAGGCCCTGGATCTCCACCGGGATGGAGGGCCCCGCCGACTTGGTGTTGCGGCCATCCTCGTCCAGCATGGCGCGCACGCGGCCGGAGGTGGAGCCGGCCAGCACCACGTCGCCCACCCTGAGCGTGCCGGACTGCACCAGCACCGTGGCCACGGGGCCGCGGCCCTTGTCGAGCTGCGCCTCGATGACCAGGCCCTTGGCGGCGGCATCCACCGGCGCCTTCAGCTCCAGCACCTCGGCCTGCAGCAGCACCTGTTCCAGCAGGTCGTCGATGCCCTTGCCCGTCTTGGCCGAGACCTCGACGAAGGGCGAGTCGCCGCCGAATTCCTCGGGCACGACCTCCTCGGCCACCAGTTCGCTCTTCACGCGCTCGGGGTTGGCCTCGGGCTTGTCGATCTTGTTGACCGCCACCACGATCGGCACACCCGCCGCCTTCGCGTGCTTGATGGCTTCCTTGGTCTGCGGCATCACGCCGTCGTCGGCCGCCACCACCAGGATGACGATGTCGGTGGCCTGCGCGCCGCGGGCGCGCATGGCGGTGAAGGCCTCGTGGCCCGGGGTGTCGAGGAAGGAGACCATGCCGCGCGGCGTCTCGACGTGGTAGGCGCCGATGTGCTGCGTGATGCCGCCGGCCTCGCCCGCCGCCACCTTGGCGCGGCGGATGTAGTCCAGCAGCGAGGTCTTGCCGTGGTCGACGTGGCCCATGACGGTGACCACCGGTGCGCGCGGCAGGGCCTCGGCGGTCTGCGCCTGCACTTCTTCCTCGGTGAAGGCCTCGGGATCGTCCAGCGCGGCGACCACCGCCTTGTGGCCCATCTCCTCGACGAGGATCATGGCCGTGTCCTGGTCCAGCGACTGGTTGATGGTCGCCATCTGGCCCAGCTTCATCAATTGCTTGATGACCTCGGAGGCCTTGACCGCCATCTTGTGCGCCAGCTCGGACACCGTGATGGTCTCGGGCACGTGCACCTCGATGACGCGCTGCTCCGCCGGCTGCGCCTGGTGGTGCGAGTCGTCGCGGTCGCGGTCGTTGCCGCGCCGGCCGCGCGGGCCGCCTCGCCAGTTGCCGCGGCCCACGCCGCCGCTGGCGTCGCCGCGGGTCTTGATCTCCTTCTTCTTGCCGGCCTCGCCCGCCCAGCTGGACGACAGCTTGGCCGACTTGATCTCCTTGCCGGCGCCGGGAGACGGCGCCGCCGCCCCGCCGGCGGCCGGGCGGGCGCCCGTGCCGGTGGCCGGCTTGTGCAGCGTGCCTCGTGCGGCCGGCTTGGCTTCGGCCGGCTTGGGCTCTTCCTTCTTGGCCACGAGCACGCGCTTGGGCGCGTTCATCATCTCGCGGATGGCCTCGGCCTCGGCCAGCGCCTTGCGGCGGCGCTCTTCCAGGTCGCGGGCGCGGGCCGCCTCTTCGTCGGCGCGCGCCTTGGATTCGGCGGCGGCCTTGGCCTTGGCCTCTTCCTTGGCCTTCTCGGCGGCGGCCTTTTCGGCAGCGGCCTTCTCCTCGGCCGCCTTCTGGGCCGCAGCCTCGGCGGCCGGCGCGTTGCGCGCCTCGGCCGCCGCGGCGTTGATGGCGGCGGCTTCCGCACGGGCCTTCTCGGCCTGCGTCTCGCGGTCGCGCTCGGCGCGCTCTTCCTTCTCGGCCGCCTCGCGTTCGGCCGCCTCGGCAGCCTCGCGCTCGCGGCGGCGGGCGGCGAGTTCCTCTTCCTGGCGGCGCAGCAGCTCGGCGTTGCGGCGCGCCTCTTCCTCGCGGCGGGCGAGCTCGGCCTCGTCGATGCGCGGCGCGGCCGGCGCGGGCGCCGGGGCCGGCGCCTCGGCCGGCGCGTCGTCGCGCTGGATGAAGGTGCGCTTCTTGCGCACTTCCACCTGGATGGTGCGCGCGCGGCCCATCGCGTCGGCCTGCTTGATCTCGGTGGTCGACTTCTTGGTCAGCGTGATCTTCTTGCGCTCGGGCGCGGCCGTGCCGTGGCTGGCCTTCAGGTGGCCGAGCAGGCGCTGCTTGTCGGCTTCGGTCAGCGCGTCCGACGCGGCCGACTTGGCCACGCCGGCACTGCGCAACTGGTCAAGCAGCGTTTCGGGTGTCTTCTTGAGTTCCTGAGCGAACTCTGCAACGGTGGTGCTGGACATATCTGTTTCGTGCTCCCATGACATCACTCTTGCGCGCCAGCGAACCAGTGTTCGCGCGCCTTGAGGATGAGGGCCTTGGCGTCATCGGCGCTCTGGCCGGTGATCTCGGTGAGTTCGTCGACCGCGAGGTCGGCCAGGTCGTCGCGCGTGTTCACGCCCGCGGTGGCCAGCTTGGCGATCAGCTCGGGGGTGAGGCCTTCGAGGTCGCGCAGGTCCTGCGAGACGCCCTCGACGCTCTCTTCCCGCGCGATTTCGAGGGTCAGCAGCGCGTCCTTGGCACGGGCGCGCAGCTCGTTGACGGTTTCCTCGTCGAAGGCCTCGATCTCGAGCATCTCGGCGATGGGCACGTAGGCCACCTCTTCCAGGCTGGTGAAGCCTTCGGCGATCAGGATGTCGGCGATCTCCTCGTCGACGTCCAGCTTCTCCATGAAGAGCTGGCGGATGGCGCTGGTTTCCTCGGCCTGCTTCTGGGCCGATTCGTTGGCGTCCATGATGTTGATCTTCCAACCGGTCAGCTCGGAAGCCAGGCGCACGTTCTGGCCGCCGCGGCCGATGGCGATGGCGAGGTTTTCCTCGTCCACCACCACATCCATGGCGTGCTTCTCTTCATCTACCACGATGGACGACACGTTGGCCGGGGCCAGCGCGCCGATGACGAACTGCGCCGGGTCCTCCGACCACAGCACGATGTCTACCCGCTCGCCGGCCAGTTCGTTGGTGACGGCGTTCACGCGGGTGCCGCGCACGCCGACGCAGGTGCCGATCGGGTCGACGCGCTTGTCGTGGCTGAGCACGGCGATCTTGGCGCGCGAACCGGGGTCGCGAGCGCAGCTCTTGATCTCCAGCAGGCCCTGCTCGATCTCGGGCACCTCGTTGCGGAACAGCTCGATCATGAACTCGGGCGCGGTGCGCGAGAGGATGATCGGCGCGCCGCGCAGCTCGAGGTTGACCTCCATGATCATGGCCCGCACGCGGTCGCCGTTGCGCAGGTTCTCCTTGGGGATCATCTCGCTGCGGCGCAGGCGGCCCTCGACGCGGCCGGACTCGACGATGATGTCGCCCTTGTCCATGCGCTTGACGGTGCCGGTGAAGATCTTCTCGCCGCGCGACATGAAGTCGTTGAGCAGCATCTCGCGCTCGGCGTCGCGGATCTTCTGCAGGATCACCTGCTTGGCGGCCATGGCGCCGATGCGGCCGATGGGCAGCGACTCGACCGGCTCCTCGATGTACTCGCCCAGCTCGATGTCGGGCAGCTCTTCCTTGGCCTCGAACAGCAGGATCTCCTGGTCGGGCAGCTGCAGGCCGGCCTCGTCGGGCACCACGTGCCAGCGGCGGAAGGTCTCGTAGGCGCCGGTGTCGCGGTCGATCGCCACGCGGATGTCCACGTCGCCCTGGTACAGCTTCTTGGTGGCCTGCGCCAGCGCCGACTCCACGGCGCCGAAGACGACGTCGCGCTCGACGTTCTTCTCGCGCGAGATCGCATCCACCAACATCAACATTTCGCGATTCATGCCACTGGGCTCCTTGCTGTCACTCCGGCTGTACGCCGCCGGTCCTGGGCTTGCGCCCCTTGAAATCCACGATCGGGGCGAGCCGCGCGTCGCGCAGCTCGTCCAGCCGGAAGCCGAGCGCGTGCAGCGGCGCGGCCTCCCGCTTCTTCTGGCTCACCTTCTGTCCGGGCTTGGCGGGCGCCGGCTCGTCGCGCCAGACGATCTGCCAGCCGCGCTCGCCGCCGGGCCCCTCCGTGCGCTCCAGCGTGCCGCGGAACTTCTTGCGGTTGGCATTCACCTGCCCCGCCGCGGCCTCGCCCATCGGCGCCTTGAGGGTGATGTCGATCACCTCGCCGGCGAAGCGCTCGAAATCCTGCTCGTGGCGCAACGGCCGGTCGATGCCGGGCGAAGACACCTCCAAGCGCCGGTAGTCGACGTTCTCGACCTCCAGCGCATATTGCAACTGGCGCGTAACCTTCTCGCAATCCTCGACGGTGACGAAGGCGTCGCTGCCGCCGTCGGCAGCCGCGCCGGCCCAGGGCAGATCGATGGTGACGCGCAGCAGTCCCCCTGCCGAGCGTTCGATCTCGACCAGGTCGTAGCCGAGCCCGGCCACGGTTGTTTCGACGGTCTGCTGCAATGCCACCGGGATGCGTGCTTCCTTGTGAATCTGCCTGTGCCTCGTGCCCGCCCCACCCGCCATGCCCGCGCGCCGAGCCGGCCGGTGCCGCGGCCGGCGGCCCTGGTGACAGGCCGCCCGGGCATCGAAGACGAGCCTCAAGCGTGGGCGAGAGCGAAGAAAGCGAAGCGACCAAAAAAAAAGGGCGGTTGGTACCCGCCCGTTTGGTCGTGAGCCTTCGATTATAGGGCCTGTGCGGCGCTTTTGCACGGCCCGAGGGCGCCCGGGCGCCTCATGCCGCACCCGCCGGGCGCAAGGCGTGGCGCCCGACCCACGCGAACAGCGCCGCCCCGCCCGCCAGCGCCAGCGCCGCCACCAGCAGCGGCACGGTGAAGCTGCCCGTGCGATGCGCCAGGGGGGCCGCGAAGATCGGGCCGACGATCTGCCCGATGCCGTAGGACGCGGTGGCGTAGCCGATCAGCCCGGCCGACGCGTTGCCCTTGAGCCGCCGCGCCTCGCGCATGGCGAACAGCGTGATGGCCGTGAACGGCAGGCCCAGCAGCAGGCTGCCCAGCGCCAGCCCGGCCACGTCGGGCCAGGCCACCGACAGCAGGACGCCCACGGCCTGCATCGCGTAGGCGGCGGCCAGCAGGAGGCGGTTGTCCCAGTGCTGCGGCGCCTGGGCGCTCACCAGCGCGCCGGGGATGACAGCCAGGCCGAACAGCGGCCAGAACAGGTCGGGCCATGCCGACCCCGGCAGCGCCTGGCGGGCGATGACCGGCAGGAAGGTGGCGGTGATGATGTAGCCGAAGCCGGCCAGGCCGTAGAGGACCACCAGGGCGCGCGCGTCGCCGCTGCCGCCGTCCTGGCCGGCCGCGGCATGCCGCACGGCCGGGGCCGCCTTGGGTGCCGCGGGCAGCCGCTCGCCCGCATGGCCGCCGTCGTCGAAGACCCGCCAGATGCCGGCGACCAGCAGCAGCGCCACCACGCCGAAGCCGATCCAGGCCGCGTCGGCGCCCCAGCGGGACGCCAGCCCGCCCAGCAGCCCGGTGGCGGCGATGCCGATGCCGGGCCCGGTGTAGATCACCCCGCCCAACCGGTGCATGCCGGTTTCCGCCAGCCGGCGCAGGCCCCAGCCGGAGGCGAAGACGAAGGTCCAGGCGCTGGCGACGCCGGCGGCGGTGCGCAGCACGCCCCAGAGGGTGAAGCCGTGCAGCAGCCCCATACCCAGCAGCAGCGCCGCAGTGGCGACCAGCCCCCCGCGCACCATCGCCGGCGCCGGCACCCGGATGGCGGCGCAGGACAGTGCCCCGACGAAGTAGCCGAGGTAGTTGAGCGAGGCCAGCACGCCGCCGCCCTCCAGGTCCAGCGAGCCCTCGTGCAGCATCACGGGCAGCATCGGCGTGAAGGCGAAGCGGCCCAGTCCCATCGCCACGGCCAGGGCCACCATGCAGGCCAGGGCGGCCCGCCAGCCGTGGCGGGGTTCGTATCCGGAATTCGACATCAATTGATCTTCTTCTTTTTCTAGTCGGCCAATGCGGCCGCCACGAGCTGGCGCGTATAGGGGTGCTGCGGGCGCTCCAGCACGGCATCGACCTCGCCCTGCTCCAGGATCGCGCCGTCCTTCATCACCACCACCCGGTGCGCCATGGCGCGCACCACCTCGACGTCGTGGGTGATGAGCAGGTAGGCCAGGCCGCGCTCGCGCTGCAGGCGCTGCAGCAGGCCCAGCACCTGTTTCTGGATGGTTACGTCCAGGGCGCTGGTCGGCTCGTCCAGCACCAGCAGCTGCGGGTCGACCACCAGCGCGCGCGCGATGGCCAGGCGCTGGCGCTGGCCGCCGGAGAACTCGTGCGGATAGCGCTCCAGCAGGCCGGGGAACTGCTCCTCCGTCAGCCCCACGTCGGCCAGCGTGGCCAGCACGCGGCCGCGCCGGGCGGCCGCATCGGGCGCGCCGCCGTGCACCTGCAGCCCCTCGCCGACGATCTGGCCGACCGTCATGCGCGGCGAGAGCGAGGAGAACGGGTCCTGGAAGACCACCTGCACCACGCGCCGCAGCGGCCGGTCGGCCGTGGTGCGGCCGCTCCAGGCGCGGCCGGCGATGCGCAGTTCGCCCTCGGCCGGCAGCAGGCCGAGCGCCGCCAGCGCCAGGGTGGACTTGCCGGAGCCCGACTCGCCCACCACGCCCAGCGTCTCGCCGCGCCCGATGCGCAGCCCGGCGCCCTGCACCGCGACGAAGGCATCGCGGCCGAACCAGCCGCGGATGCCGGGGCGCGGCACCGTGTAGCTGACGCGCAGGCCGTCCGCCTGCAGCACCGGCGGCGCGTCGCCCTCAGCGGGCGGCGGGGCCACGTCGCGCACGGGGCGGCTGTCGATCAGCCGGCGGGTGTAGGCGTGCCGCGGGGCGGAGAACACCTCGGCCACCGCGCCCTGCTCCACCAGGTGGCCCTTCTCCATCACCGCCACGCGGTCGGCGAAGCGGCGCACCAGGTTCAGGTCGTGGGTGATGAGCAGCACCGCCATGCCGTGCTCGCGCTGCAGGCGCTCCAGCAGTTCCAGGATCTGGGTGCGCAGCGTGACGTCCAGCGCGGTGGTCGGCTCGTCGGCCAGCAGCAGCCGGGGCTTGCAGGCCAGGGCCATCGCGATCATGGCGCGCTGGCGTTGGCCGCCGGAGAGCTGGTGCGGGAAGGCCCCTGCCCGGCGCGCCGGTTCGGGCACGCCGGTCTCGGCCAGCAGCTGCACCGCGCGTTCGTGCGCCTCGTGGGCCGGCAGGGCCTCGTGCAGTTCGAGCACCTCGGCGATCTGCTCGCCCACCGGGTACAGCGGGTTCAGCGCCGTCATCGGCTCCTGGAAGATCATCGCGATCTCGCGGCCGCGGATGCCGCGCAGCTCGCGTTCCGGGACGCTCAGCAGCTCGCGCTCGCCACCCGGCCCCGCCAGGCGGGCCGAACCGGCGAGCTGCGCGCCCTGCGCCAGGCGCAGCAGG
>NZ_JBIQNC010000084.1:0-19621 GCF_044462705.1 Xenophilus sp. | reverse complement strand
TTCATGCGCGCGATCTCCACGTGCTCCTCGCCCAGGGCCTGGGCGCGCGAGCCCTGGCCCCGCTCGATCGCCTGCACGATGGCGTGGTGCTGGCGGTGGGCCTGCTGCATCCACTGCTGGCCCTCCTGCATCGACGACTGCATGGGCAGCATGGCGCTCGGCGACGCGAAGGGCTGGCCGATCAGGAGATCCATCATGCGCTGCAGCGATGAATTGCCGCAGCCCTCGAGGATGAGCCGGTGGAAGGTGTCGTTCATCTCCACGTAGGCGGCGTAGTCGTCCAGCTCCATCTGCGGCTTGTAGACCGCCTTGTCGCCGGCCTCCAGGCACTCGTGCAGTTCCCGCAGCAACTGGCGCGGCGCGCCCTCTTCCGCCAGCAGCCGGGCCGCGAAGCCCTCGACGACCCCCCGGACCCGGATCGCGTCGGCGATTTCGCGGGAGGTGAAGCGCCGCATCTGGTAGCCGCCGGCCGGCGAGGGCTCGATCAGCCCCTCGTGCTCCAGGCTGGCCAGCGCCAGCCGCACGGGCGTGCGCGAGGCGCCGAGGGATTCTGCGAGGGGGATCTCCGCCAGCCGCTCCCCAGGGGCGAACTCGCCCTTGAGGATCATGTCCCGCAGTTGCACCAGCACCCGTGATTGTTGAGAGTCCATGAGTTCGATTGCATGCAATCAAGGCCCAGTCATTCTAGCTGCGCCACCAAACTGCATGCGACAGGCCGCCATCTGGCCCGGATCATGCATACAGTCGCCCTCGACGTGAATCGATCTTTCTTCGTTGCACCGAATGAGTGCTGAAAACTCAGCCTCTTCGGCGTCACGGGATTGGTATTAACCCTTGAATCAAGCACTTTCCGGGCGCCAGGGCATTGACCTGAATCACCTTCGATTCAACAATGAATCCCATTGCATGCAACCGCATGCACATCTTGATTTTGCCTTGCAGGAGCACCCCACATGATCAGTGCCGAGAAGAACGACCAGATGACCCGGGTCGGACCCGGAACCCCCGCCGGCAGGCTGCTGCGGCGCTATTGGCAGCCGGTGGCGCTGGCCGAGGAACTCCAGGGACCGCGCCCGCTCAAGCCCGTCAAGCTGATGGGCCAGGACTTCGTGCTGTTCCGCGACGAGGCCGGCCGCCTCGGCCTGCTGGACCGCGACTGCCCCCACCGCGGCGCCGACCTGGCCTACGGCCGGCTGGAAAGCGGCGGCCTGCGCTGCGCCTTCCACGGCTGGCTGTTCGACGCCACCGGCCAGTGCCTGGAAACGCCTGCCGAGCCGGCCGGCAGCAAGCTGTGCACGCGCATCCGGCAGGGCGCGTACCCGGTCGTCGAGAAGAGCGGCGTCGTCTTCGCCTACGTCGGCGAGGGCGAGCCGCCGGCCTTCCCTGAATTCGACTGCTTCGTCGCGCCCGACAGCCACACCTTCGCCTTCAAGGGCCTGTGGGAGTGCAACTGGCTGCAGGCGCTCGAAGTGGGCATCGACCCGGCGCACGCCTCCTTCCTGCACCGCTTCTTCGAGGACGAGGACACTTCCGAAAGCTACGGCAAGCAGTTCCGCGGCGCCTCGGCCGACTCGAAGATGGCGATCACGCAGGTGCTGCGCGAGTACGACTGCCCGGAGATCCGCGTCGCGCCCGCACCCTACGGCATGCAGTTGACGACGCTGCGCAAGCTCTCGGAGGAACAGACGCACGTGCGCGTGACCAACCTCGTCTTCCCGCAGGCCTTCGTCATCCCGATGAGCTCGGAGATGACGATCTCGCAGTGGCACGTGCCGGTGGACGACACGCACTGCTACTGGTATGCCATCTTCACCAGCTTCACCGGTCCGGTGGACAAGCAGCAGATGCGCGAGCAGCGCCTGGCCACGATCGAGCTGCCCGACTACACCTCGCGCAAGAACAAGCGCAACCGCTACGGCTACAGCGTCGAGGAGCAGCTGAGCCAGACCTACACCGGCATGGGCATGGACATCAACGTGCACGACCAGTGGGCCTGCGAGTCGATGGGCCCGATCCAGGACCGCACGCGCGAGCACCTGGGCACCACCGACAAGGGCATCGTCGCCTACCGGCGCATGCTGCAGGAGGCCATCGACAGCACCCTGGCCGGCGACACGGCGCCCATGGTCATCGACGCCTCGCAGGCCGGCGCCCTCACCGGGCCGCCGTCCATCGACGGCGTGGCCGCCGCCACCCAGGCCGACGACTACTGCCGCGAGGCGGACCTGGCCCGCCGGCGCGCCTCCGACTGGGCCTCGGCACGCCTGGCCGCCTGAGCCCGCCCATCATGCAAAGCTTCGTCGAACGCTTCGGCCTCTGGTCGGACGAACAGCACCGGCAGGCCGACGCCGTCGCCGAACGGCTCCAGGCCGGCGAGGTGGACGTGGTCCGCTTCGCCTGGCCCGACCAGCACGGCGTGCTGCGCGGCAAGACCCTGGTGGCCTCGGCCGCGCGCGCCGCGCTGCGCGACGGCGTCAACCTCACCTCCACCCTGCTGGCCAAGGACACCTCGCACCGCTCCGTGTTCCCCGTGTTCTCGGCCGGCGGCGGCTTCGACAGCCCCGGCATGCAGGGCGGCGCGGACTTCACCGTCGTGGCCGACCCGGCGACCTTCCGCGCGCTGCCCTGGACGCCCCGCACCGGCTGGATCCTGTGCGACGCCTACCTGGCGGACGGCAGCCCCTGCCCGTTCGGGACGCGGCAGATCATGCAGCGCGCCGTGGGTGAACTCGACGCGCTGGGGCTGGAGTTCGTGGCGGGCCTGGAGGTCGAGTTCCACGTGTTCCGGCTGGACGACCCCAGCCTGGCGCTGTCGGACGCCGGGCAGCCCGGCGAGCCGCCGCGCGTGTCGCTGCTCACCCAGGGGCACCAGTACCTGACCGAGCTGCGCTACGACCGCGTCGAGCCGCTGATGGAGCTGCTGCGCTCGCACCTGGCCGCGCTCGAGCTGCCCCTGCTGTCGCTGGAGATCGAGTTCGGCCCCAGCCAGTTCGAGCTGGTCTTCGGCCCCACGTCCGGACTCGTGCCGGCCGACACCATGGTGCTGCTGCGCAGCGCCGTCAAGCAGATCTGCCAGCGCCACGGCTACCACGCCACCTTCATGTGCCGGCCGAAGATCCCCAGCGTGATGTCCAGCGGCTGGCACCTGCACCAGTCGCTGCGGCGCAAGGCGGACGGCCGCAACGCCTTCATCCCGGCGCGCGAGGGCGATGCGCTGAGCGAGACCGGCCTGCACTACCTGGCCGGCCTGCAGGCCCACGCCCGCGGCGCCGCGGCGCTGGCCAGCCCGACGATCAACGGCTACCGGCGCTACCGCCCCTTCTCGCTGGCGCCGGACCGCGCCATCTGGGCGCGCGACAACCGCGGCGCCATGCTGCGCGTGCTGGGCGGCGTCGGCCAGAACGCGACGCGCATCGAGAACCGCGTGGGCGAGCCCACGGCCAACCCCTACCTGTACCTGGCCTCGCAGATCTTCTCGGGCCTGGACGGCATGCGCCGCCGGCTCGACCCCGGCCCCTCGGCCGACGTGCCCTACGAGACCGCGGCGGAGCAGCTGCCGCGCTCGCTCTCCGATGCGCTGGCCGCCCTGCGCGCCGACGGCCTGTTGTGCGAGCAGCTCGGCCAGCGCTTCGTCGACTACTACTGCCACATCAAGGAAGCCGAGATCGCGCGCTTCAACCTCGAAGTCAGCGAGTGGGAACACCGCGAGTACTTCGACATGTTCTGAACGACCGCATGCCCACGATCACCTACATCCTCAAGGATGGCAGCGCGCGCAGCATCGACGCCAGGACAGGCGCCAGCGTGATGGAGACCGCCATCCACCACAACGTGCGCGGCATCGACGCCGAATGCGGGGGCAGCTGCTCCTGCGCGACCTGCCACGTCTACGTCGCGGACGACTTCATCGACCGCCTGCCGCCGCCCGACGACATGGAGGACGAGCTGCTGGACGGCGTGGCCTCCGAGCGCCTGCCCGGCAGCCGGCTGAGCTGCCAGCTCACCGTCACGCCCGAGCTCGACGGGCTGACCGTGCGCGTGCCCGAGACCCAGGTCTGATGGCCTCCTCGTCCGCGCCCCTGGTCATCGTCGGCGCTTCCTACGCCGGCGTGCAGCTCGCGGCCGCCGCGCGCGAGCTGGGCTTCGACGCGTCCATCGTGCTGCTCGGCGACGAGCCGCACGCCCCCTACCAGCGTCCGCCGCTGTCCAAGGGACTGCTCGCCGGCAAGACCGGCGTGGACCAGCTCGCGCTGCGCGGCCCGGACTTCTATGCCGGGCAGGGCATCGACCTGCGCCTGGGCGTGCGCGCCACGGCGCTCGACCTGGCGGCGCAGCGCGTGCGGCTGGCTGACGGCAGCCAGCTCGGCTACGGCTGGCTCGTCCTGGCCACGGGCGCACGCTGCCGCCCCCTGCCGGTGCCCGGCGCCGACCTGCAGGGCGTGCACCAGTTGCGCACGCTGGACGACGCGCTGGCCGTGCAGCAGGCGCTGGGCCGCTGCACGCGCGCCTGCGTGATCGGCGGCGGCTTCATCGGCCTGGAGGTCGCGGCCGCGCTGACCACCGCCGGCGCCCAGGTCACGGTGGTCGAGAGCCAGGCGCGCCTGCTCGCGCGCAGCTTCCCGGCGTCCATGTCCGACTACGTGGCCGCGGCACACCGTCGGCGCGGCATTGCGCTGGAGCTGGGCCGCGGCGTGCATTCGCTGCTGGGCAGCCAGGGCCGGGTCGAGGCGGTGCTGCTGGACGATGGCCGCCGGCTCGACTGCGACCTGGTCGTGCTCGGCATCGGCGTGCTGCCGAACGTGGAGCTGGCCCGGGAGGCCGGCATCGAATGCGCCGGCGGCATCCTGGTCGATGCGCTGGGCCGCACCGGCGCGCCGAACGTGCTGGCCGCGGGCGACGTCGCCAACATGGCGCAGCCGCCGTTTCCGGGCTGCCCCGCGCGCATGCGGCTCGAGTCCATCCAGGCGGCCAACGACGGTGCGCGCGCAGCGGCCTCGGTGCTGGTCGGCAGGCCGCAGCCGCTCGGCGCCGTGCCGTGGTTCTGGAGCGAGCAGCACGACCTGAAGTTCCAGATGGCCGGCCTGCCCGCGGCGGACGACGCCGTCGTGCTGCGCGGCGACATGGACTCGGACCGCTTCACGCTGTTCTACCTGCGCGACGGCGCCGTGGCCGCCGCGCACTCGGTCAACCGGCCGGCCGAGCACATGCTGGCACGCAAATTGATCGCGCAGCGCGCACACATCCCCCCCGAGGCGCTGGCCGATCCGGCCGCCGACCTCAAGCCGTATTCCATCCCCCGGCCTGCGGGCTGACCCTTCCCCACGGAGCACCATGATGAAGATGACCAAACGCACCCTCCTGGCCTCTGCAGCCGCCGCCGCGCTGGCCTGCATCGCCACGGCCGCGCAGGCCCAGGACGCGCTGAAGATCGGCCTGATCGCCACCTACTCCGGCCCCTACGCCGACTATGGCCGCCAGTTCGACGCGGGCGTGGCGCTGTACCTCAAGGAGCACGGCGGCAAGATCGCCGGCCGCAGCGTGGAGATCGTGAAGAAGGACACCGGCGGCCCCGCGCCCGACGCGTCCAAGCGCATGGCGCAGGAGTTGATCGTGCGCGACAAGGTGCAGATCCTGACCGGCCTGGACTTCAGCCCGAACGCCTACGCCGTCGGCGCCGTCGCCACGCAGGCCAAGGTGCCCACGATCGTGATGAACGCGGCCTCCTCGGCGATCACCACCAGCTCGCCCTACATCGCGCGCCTGTCTTTCACGGTGCAGCAGGTGACCGACCCGATGGCGCGCTGGATGCTCAGGCAGGGCATCAAGGAGGCCTACACCGTCGTGGCGGACTACGCCTCGGGCCAGGACGCGGAATCGGCCTTCAAGAAGGCCTTCGCCGAAGGCGGCGGCAAGGTGGTCGGCGAGGTGCGCACGCCGATGAACAACCCCGACTTCTCCGCCTACGTCCAGCGCATCAAGGACAGCAAGCCGCAGGCGGTGTTCTTCTTCTTCCCCTCCGGCGTGATGCCCCCGGCCTTCCTCAAGGTCTGGAAGGAGCGCGGCATGGAAGAGGCCGGGATCAAGCTGTTCGCCACCGGCGAGGCCACGGACGACAGCTTCCTGGAAGCGACCGGCGACGTCGCGCTCGGCCTGGTCACCAGCCACCACTACTCCTACGCACATCCCAGCGCCAAGAACCAGAAGTTCGTGAAGGACTTCGAGGCGCAGTACGGCAAGTCCATCCGCCCGAACTACTTCGCGGTGACCGCCTACGACGCCATGGCGGCGATCGACCAGGCGCTGGCCAGGACGCAGGGCGACGCGAGCGGCGACAAGCTCATGGCGGCGCTCAAGGGCATGGCGTTCGAGAGCCCGCGCGGCCCGATCGAGATCGATGCCGCCACGCGCGACATCGTGCAGACGGTCTACATCCGCAAGGTCGAGAAAAACCGGGACGGCCAGCTCGTCAACGTGGAGTTCGACAAGTTCGACCGCGTCAAGGACCCGGCCAAGGAAGCCAAGTAAGCCACCCCTTTCGCGCCCGCTGGGGCGCGGCCCTCGGCACGCGGCGTTCGCCCTGAACGCCGTGCGCTTCGCATCGGGAATCCCATGGGTATCGTGATCTTCGACGGGGTGGCCTACGGCATGCTCCTGTTCCTCATCGGCGTCGGCCTGTCCATCACGATGGGCCTCATGAACTTCGTCAACCTCGCGCACGGCACGTTCGCGATGGTCGGCGGGTACGCCGCCAGCGTGCTCATGAGCCGCGCCGGCCTGGGCTTCTTTCCCGCGCTGGCAGCGGCCTTCGTGGCGGCGGCGCTGGTCGGCGCGGTGCTGGAGTTCCTGTTCTACCGGCGGCTGTACCGCGCGCACCCGCTGGACCAGGTGCTGCTGTCCATCGGCATCGTGTTCGTCTCCATCGCGGCCTTCACCTGGGCCTTCGGGCCGAGCATGCAGCCCTTCACCCTGCCCGCGGTGCTGCAGGGCCAGGTCTCGCTGGCCGGGCTGCAGGTCGGCCGCTACCGCCTGTTCATGATCGTGGCCGGCGCGCTGGTGCTCGCCGCCCTGCTGCTCGCGCTGGGCAAGACCCGCTACGGCGCGATGGTGCGCGCCGCCGTGGACAACCAGCGCGTGGCCGGCGGCACGGGCATCCACGTGCAGCGCCTGTTCTTCCTGACCTTCACGCTGGGCTGCGGCCTGGCGGGGCTGGGCGGCGCGCTGAGCCTGGGCATGCTGGGCCTGGAGCCGAGCTTTCCGCTGAAGTACCTGGTGTACTTCCTGATCGTGGTGTGCGTGGGCGGCGCCGGCACCATCACCGGCCCGTTCGTCGCGGCGCTGCTGGTGGGCATCGTCGACGTGGCCGGCAAGTACTACCTGCCCGAGGCCGGCGCCTTCCTCATCTACGTCTTCATGATCGCCATGCTGCTGCTGCGGCCCCACGGCATCGTGCCCCGGAAGGGACTCTCATGACCAAGACCCTGCTGCTCTCGCCGCAACGGCTGCGCGTTGCCGAAGTCCTGTTCTGGACCGCGCTGGCCGGCAGCTTCTTCCTGCTGCCCGACCACCTCACGCTGATGAGCCAGGTGCTGATTTTCGGGCTGTTCGCCGTCTCGCTGGACATGGCGCTGGGCTACGCGGGCATCCTGACCGTGGGCCACGCCGCCTTCTTCGGCGCCGGCGCGTACACCGCCGGCTTGCTGGCCCGGCACGGCTGGGGCGAGCCCTTCAGCGGCCTGCTGGCCGCCCTGCTGCTGTGCGCCGCGCTGGGCTACGCGCTGAGCTACCTGGTGGTGCGCGGCAGCGACCTGGCCCGGCTGATGATCACCATCGGCGTGTGCGTGCTGCTGGCCGAGCTGGTCAACCGCCTGTCGGGCGTCACCGGCGGCACCGACGGCCTGCAAGGCATGCAGGTGTGGCCGGTGCTGGGTCTGTTCGAGTTCGACCTGTTCGGCAGGACCGCCTTCGGCTACGCCTTCGTCGTGGTGCTGGCGATGTTCCTGCTGGTGCGGCTGGTGCTGCGCTCGCCCTTCGGCCTGGCGCTGCGCGGCATCCACGACAGCCGCAAGCGCATGCTGGCCGTCGGCTCGCCGGTGGACGCGCGCCTGCGCATGGCCTATGCCTTCTCGGCCGCGGTGGCTGGCGTGGCCGGCGCGCTGCTGGCCCAGACCACGCAGTTCGTCGGCATCGAGTCGATCGGCTTCAACCGCTCGGCCGAAGTGCTGATCATCCTGGTGCTCGGCGGCACGGGCCGCCTGTACGGCGGCATGGTCGGCGCCATCGTCTACATGCTGGTGCACGACTGGTTCGCCGACATGAACCCGCAGTACTGGATGTTCTGGCTGGGCATCTTCCTCATCGCGGCGGTGATGCTGGGCCGCGGCGGCATCATGGGCGTGCTGTCGCGGCGCGTGCGCGTGCAGGAGTCCGGCCGATGAGCGCGCTGCAGACCCGGGGGCTGGGCATCCGCTTCGGCGCCTTCGACGCGGTGGCCGACGTGGATCTCACGCTCGAACCCGGTGCGCGCCAGGCGCTGATCGGGCCGAACGGCGCGGGCAAGACCACCCTGATCAACCTGCTCACGGGCGTGTACCGCCCCAGCAGCGGCATGGTGCGCATGGGCGACCAGGACATCACGGCGCTGAGCTGCGACCAGCGCGCGCGCATGGGCCTGGTGCGCACCTTCCAGATCAACACGCTCTTCCCGAGCCTGACGCCGCTGCTGTCGGTGGTGCTGGCCATCGGCGAGCGCGAGGGCCTGGGCGCCACCTGGTGGCGGCCGCTCAGGCGCTGCACGGGCCTGTTCGACGAGGCGCACGCGCTGCTGGCGCGGCTGCGCCTGGACGCGGTGGCCCACGTGCCGGTGGCCGAGCTGGCCTACGGCAAGCAGCGGCTGCTGGAGATCGCGCTCGCGCTGGCCGCGCGGCCCCGCATCCTGCTGCTGGACGAACCCGCCGCCGGCGTGCCCGAGGACGAGAGCGGCGAGCTCTTCGAGGTCATCGCCGAGCTGCCCGCCGACATCAGCGTTCTTTTCATCGAGCACGACATGAACCTGGTCTTCCGCTTCTCCCGCCGCATCTCGGTGCTGGTGTCCGGCCGCATCCTGACGGAAGGCACGCCGGCCGAGATCGGCAGCGACCCGCGCGTGCGCGAGGTCTATCTCGGCAGCAGCCACGTGGCGACGCACGCGGGAGCGGCGCATGGCTGAGCTGCTCGTGCTCGACCGGATCGTCGCCGGCTACGGCAACGCGGTGGTGCTGGACCGCCTGGGCTTCTCGCTCGCGCAGGGGCAGAGCCTGGCCATCCTCGGGCGCAACGGCGTCGGCAAGACCACGGTGCTGGAAACGCTGATGGGCAACACCCGCGTGATGAGCGGCGCGATCCGCTGGCGCGGGCAGGACATCACCCGCTGGCCCGCGCACCGGCGCGTGCGCGCGGGGCTGGGCTGGGTGCCGCAGGAGCGCGAGGTGTTTCCCTCCCTCACGGTGGAGGAGAACCTGAGCGTCGTGGCGCGGCCGGGGCCGTGGACCCTCGACCGGGTCTACGGCTTCTTCCCGCGCCTGCGCGAGCGCCGCGCCAACTACGGCAACCAGCTCTCCGGCGGCGAGCAGCAGATGCTGGCCATCGGCCGCGCGCTGATGACCAACCCCGTGCTGCTGCTGCTGGACGAGCCGATGGAAGGCCTGGCGCCGATCGTCGTCGAGGAGCTGGCCCGCTCGATCCGCCGCCTGTGCGAGAGCGAGGGGTTGCCCTCCATCGTCGTCGAGCAGCACCCGGTGCTGGCGCTGGAGATGACCCACCAGGCGATCGTGCTGGAGCGCGGCACCGTCGTGCACGCCGGCCCCAGCGCGGCGCTGGCCGCCGATGCCGCCCTGCTCGATCGCCTGCTGGGCGTGGGCATGCCGTCCTGAGGAAGCCATGAAGCCGATTGCAGTTTTCCAGCACACGGAGGTCGGGGCGCCCGGCAGCGTGGTCCCCATCCTGCAGGCGCTGGGCCGCGAGGTGCGGTGCATCCGGATCGTCGACGGGGAGCCCGTGCCCGAGGACGCGTCGGCGTTCTCCGGCCTGGTGTTCATGGGCGGCTACATGGGCGTCCATGACGACCTGCCCTGGATCGCGCAGGAGCTGGCGCTGATCCGTGATGCCGCGGCCTGCGGCCTGCCGCTGGCGGGCCACTGCCTCGGCAGCCAGATGCTCGCGCAGGCCCTGGGCGGCAGCGTCGCGCGCCACCCCCTTCCCGAGATCGGCTGGCAGCCGCTGCAGACGGAAGACCACCCCGTGGCGCGGGACTGGTGGGGCGAATTCGCGGGTACCGAGGTACAGACCTTCCAGTGGCACGCCGATGCCTTCCAGCCCCCGGCCGAAGCGGTGCGCATCGCGCGAAGCCGGCATTGCGAGAGCCAGGCCTACGTGCTGCACGACCGCCACCTGCTGCTGCAGTCCCATCTGGAGATGACACCGGCCCTGGTCGAGGTCTCGATGGCGCGCAACGGCCACCAGCTCGTGCGCCAGCACGCCCAGGGCAACCCGGCCGTCAGCGATCCCGGCGATCTGCTGAACGACCTGGAGGCACGCACGTCGCGGATGCGGTCGGTGCTGGCGCGGCTCTATGCCCGCTGGGTGCAGGGCTGCGCGTAGCGCCGGCAGCGAAGAACGGATCACAACCAAGCATCGGCCCGGGCGGGCCGCCTCAGGGCAGGACAACCACCACACAAAGGAGCCAATCGGCCATGTCTCAATCCACCCATCGCCTGACCCACCGGTCACCACGCGCAGGACGCCGTCTTCCTTCCCGCACCCTGGCTGCGGCGCTTGCCGCCACCGCAGGGATGATCCTTGCCGGGTGCGCGCACAACGCGGCGTCCGACCCGGACGTCGCGTACGTCAACGGCAAGATCATCACGGCCGACAAGGACTTCTCCGTCGCGCAGGCCGTGGCCGTCAGGAACGGCGAGTTCGTCGCCGTCGGCAGCAGCGATGCGATCCGCCAGCTCGCCACCCCGCGCACGAAGGTCGTGGACCTGCAGGGCCGGACCGTGGTACCGGGCCTGATGGACGCCCACACCCACATGGACGGCGCCGGCACGGTGGAAACCACGGCGCAGGTGATCAAGGCGAGAACGGTGGCCGAGGCGCAGTCGATCATCGGCGACTTCATCCGCGCGAAGAACGTTCCGCCCGGCCAATGGGTGCAGACGAGCCGCTGGCACCCGCCTTCGCAACTGAAGGAGCAGCGCTACCTGACGCGCCAGGAGCTCGACGCGGTGGCGCCCGACCACCCCGTCTACGTGCAGACCGTCGGCCACTTCGCCATGGCCAACAGCAAGGCGTTGCAGCTTGCCGGGATCACCAAGACGACCAAGGACCCCGTCGGCGGGAAGATCTGGCGGGATGCCAATGGGGACGCCACGGGCGTGCTGGAGGAAACTGCGATCGATCTGGTCACCGACAAGATCCCCGCGCCGACCTTCGAGCAGCGCGTGGCCCAGAACATCGCCGGGCAGCGCGTCTACAACCGCTCGGGCATCACGAGCACCGTGGTCGCCGGACTGAACGAAGACCAGATCAAGGCCTACTTCACGGTCGCCGAGCGCGGGCAATCCACGGTTCGATCCGGTCTCTTCTGGCGTTTCCCTGTCGGGAGTGCCCAGGAATTCGAAGCCAGGCTCAAGGCCGCCCGGTTCAAGGACGGAGAAGGCAACGACTGGGCCCGGCTGGCCGGCATCAAGCTGGTCTCGGACGGCGGCATGACGCTCAAGTCCGCCTACATCCGCAGCAGCTACGCCAACGAGCCCCAGAACCACGGCATGGTGGCCGTCGATCCGGCGACCTACCAGCGCGTCGTGCGGCTGGCCAACCAGTACGGCTGGCGCGTCCACACCCACGCGGTCGGCGACGCCGCCGTCGACCTGACGCTGAAGGCCTATGCCGCCGCCGACGCGGACCGGTCCATCCGGGGGCGCCGCTTCAGCGTGGTGCACGGCAGCCTGATCGCGCCCGACCAGATCGACCAGGCCAAGGCGCTGGACGTGCGCGTCGACGCCCAGAACGCCTTCATGTGGGACAAGGCGGGGACGGTGGAACGCTACATGGGGCGGCTGCTCGCCAACCGGGCCGTCCCCACGCGGCGGCTGCTCGACGTGCTGGGCATGGAGCGCACGTCCGCCGGGACGGACAACGAGGTCAACCTGCTCAACCCCTTCGTCGGCATGTACCTCATGGTGACGCGCAAGGACCCGCGCGGTGTCGTCTACGGCGCCGACCAGAAGGTGTCCAGGGAGGAAGCCCTGCGGCTGTACACCAACGCCGGCCCCTACCTGACCTTCGAGGAGGACAGGAAGGGCGCCATCGCCGTCGGCCGGCTCGCCGACATGGTCGTGCTCTCGGCCGACTACCTCACCGTGCCCGACGAGCAGATCAAGGACATCGTGGCGCTGCAGACCATCGTCGGCGGCAAGGTGGTCTATGAAGCAGCCGGACGCACGGCGGCCGCCTCGAACCGCCGCCAGCCGCTCTAGGTTGCGACAATCCGGCCATGACCGACCTCAGGCACGCCCCCGATGCGCCACCCGCCGCGGACCGCCCGGCGGAGTTGGGCTTTGCGCCGATGGACCGGATCCATGCCGAGTTCGAGCAGCTCCTGATGCGCCGGCCCGCGGGCAGCGACGACGAGTGGCTGCCCCTGCTGTCGGAGATCGATGCGCACCTGCGCAGCCACTTCGAGGCGGAAGACCGCTGGATGACCGAGACGGCCTTCCCGCCGCGCGACTGCCACATGGAGGAGCATGCCGCCGTGCTCCGGTCCTCGCAGGAGGTGCTCGACCTGGCGCGGCAGGGCCGCTTCGATGCGGCGCCTTCCTTCGTCGACGCCCTGGCACGCTGGTTTCCCGGCCACGCGGACTACCTCGATTCGGCCCTGGCGGCCTGGCTGTGCAAGCAGCGCTTCGGCGGCAAGCCGATCGTCGTGCATCGGCCGGAACGCCGCGAGGCGCCGCGGCCGTGAGCGGCCCGCTCAGGCTTCGACGCGGCCCGCCTCGTCGAAGCCGACCAGGCGGGTGAACGCCTCCACCGGCTGCCGGGGCATGTCCATGCGGTTCACCGGCGCATGCGCGTCGCCGAAGCCCATGGCCATGCCGCAGGCCGTCACCTCCTCCGGCGACATCCCCAGGAACGGCGCGATGACCGGATGGAAGCGCGCGAAGGACACCTGCGGGCAGGTGTCGATGCCGCGCGCCTTGGCCGCGATCATCACGCTCTGCACGAACAGGCCCAGATCGAGCCAGCTATGGCGGCCCAGGCGCGCGTCGATGGAGAAGATCAGGCCGACCGGCGCGCCGAAGAAATCGAAGTTGCGCTGCGTCTGGCGCGCACGCGCCCCGGCGTCTTCGCGGCCGATGCCCAGCGCGCCGTAGTAGCGCTGCGCGAACTCCGCCTGGCGGCGGCCCAGCGCTTCCGGCAGGGGATCGGGAAAGTGCCTGGACGGCGGCAGCTCCGCCTTGCGGAACGCCTCCACCAGCAGGCCGCCCAGCGTCTTCATCGGCGTGCCGGTCAGCACGTGGACGCGCCAGGGTTGCGTGTTGGAATTGCTCGGCGCCGCAGCCGCCGCCCGCAGGACGTCGAGCACCTGCGCCCGCGAGAGCGGCCGGCCGGTATAGGCCCGCACCGACCTGCGGGCTTTCAGGACATGGTCGACGTCTTCCCGGCGACCCGGCGGCAGTTCACGCGGCGCCATGTTCCGCAACCTCTTCCTGCGGCGCCGGGTGGTAGGCGATGCGGCCGGCCGGGAGGAAGAACAGCGCGATCACCGCGCCGCCCCTCGCCTCGGGATAGTGGTGGCTTCCGGGCGCCGGCGCCGTCCACCCGGCGTGGCACCACCCGTGGGGCCCGTTGAGCGCCGCATCGGGGCCCAGGGGCACCACCATGTTGAACTCGCCGTACGGGTGCGCGTGGTACTGGCCGCGATAGCGTCCATCCGGGTGGCCCTGGCGGTTGCCCGTGCTGTCCATGTAGACCGCCGTGATGCTGAAGTGATGCGTGCGCTCCGACGGATCCGCGATGCGGCTGCGGCGATAGACCGGCCCGTCCAGTTCGACGTTCGCGGCCCAGCCGTCCTGCACGCCCTGGGTCACCAGGCGCGCGAGCGCCCGGTACAGCCCGGAATCGGGGCCGTACTCCCGGTTCAGCCAGCGCTCCGTGCCGGTGCCGGCGGTCATGTCCTTCACTTCGTCGAGGAAGGCAATGCTGCGCTCGATCAGCGCTTCTCGATCCTGGTTGATGGGTTCGGTGTTCATCGTGGTTACTCCTCGGAACGGAAGCCGGATGCGCGCACGACCGGCCCCCAGGCGTCGCGCTCCTTGAGGATCGAACCGGCGTATTCCTGCGGCGGCAGTGTCATGGGCTCCAGGCCCACCTGGGCAAAGGAAGCGCGCAGCGCGGCGTCCTTGCTGGCCTCGACCATCGACTCGTACAGGCCCCTGACGATGGCCTCGGGCGTCGCGGGCGGGGCGAAGATGCCGTAGGTCTCGCCTCCGCGGATACCCGCGAATCCCTGCTCGATGAAGGTGGGGACATCCTTCATGAAGGCGGAGCGGCGCTCGCCGGCGACGCCGAGGATCCTGATCCGGCCCTGCTGCATGTACGGCAGGAAGTCGGCCACGAACCCGAAGTAGGCGGGAATCTGTCCGCCGATGAGGTCCTGCATGGCCGGCGCCGAGCCGCGGTAGCCGACGTGCTGCAGCTTCAGGCCGGCCGCCTCCGAGAGCTGATAGCCCAGGAAGTGGGCCATCGACCCCGCCGCGGGCGACGCATAGGTGCCTTGCTCCGGCGCCCGCCGGATCCATGCCACGTAGTCCTGCAGCGTCCGCACGGATGCCGGCGCGGCGCTGCTGACCGCGAACGCGCAGGTGGCCGCCACCAGCGGCGAGACGGGCACCAGATCGGTCGCGGGGTCGTACATCAGCCGGCTGTAGACGTGCGGATAGATCGTCAGCGCCGAGGCATGCGTGCACAGCAGCGCGCTGCCGTCCGGCCGCTCGCGCTTGAGCTGGCTGTTCGCGACACGCCCGGCCGCACCGGCCCGGTTGTCGACGATGTAGGGCCGCCCCTGCTTGCGCCAGGCTTCGGCGAGCTGCCGTGCGGTCGTGTCGAGCGTGCCGCCCGCGGGATAGCCCACGAGGATCCTGCCCGTGGCTGCACCGGCCTGTGCCACGGCCGGTCCCAGCCGGGCGACGATGGGCGATGCGGCAAGGAAGCGCACCAGCGAACGACGGGAAAGAGGATTCATGGCGGGCCTCGATGGGTGGAGGAGGAACATGGAACGGACGCCATGATGGAGTCCGCAAGAGTTGAATGGAACTGATGACTTTGCAATAGCAAAATGCACCGGATTCAACTCATTCGGAGGCCCGCGATGAGCATCGGCCGCATGGATCTCAACCTGCTGAAGGTCTTTGACGCCGTCTACGAAGACCGCAACCTGGTGCTGGCCGGGCGCCGGCTGAACCTGAGCCAGTCCGCGGTCAGCCACGCGCTGGCGCGCCTCAGGGAACTGGTCGGCGACGACCTGTTCCTGCGCACGGGCAAGGGCATGGCCCCCACCGGCCGGGCCATGGAGATGGCGCCCGTGCTCAGGGATGCGCTCCGGCGCGTCGAGGCGACCCTGGGCGTGGAGCGCTTCGTTCCGGAGCAGTCGACGCGCCGCTTCGTCATCGCGGCGAACGACCATGTCACGGCGGTCATCGTCGCCCCGCTCTCGCGCGACCTGCAGCGGGCCGCGCCCGGCGTGGACCTCGTGATCCGCCCGTCCACGCGGCTGGACCTGGCCGAGCAGATCGACCTGGGCCGCATCGACCTCGCCATCGGCATCTTCTCCCAGGTGCCTGCCCGGATGAATGCGCGCACGCTGATGACCCAGGGCGAAGCCATCCTGATGCGCAAGGGGCATCCCGCGGCGCGCCGGGCGCTGAGCCTGCGCGACATCGCCAGGTACCCCCTGGTGACGATCTCGGTGGGCGGCCAGGAGGAAGGCGCCGTGGACGGGTTCATCCTGGAGCGCGGCCTTGCGCGCCAGTCCGAGATGTTCGACCGCCACGCACTGCAGGAAGCGCTGGCGGACATGGGCCAGGCGCCCCGCCTGCGCATCACGGTGCCGCATTCCCTGGCCATCCCCGCGCTCCTGCAGGAGAGCGACATGCTGTCGATCGTCCCGATGTCGCTCGCCAGGGCGCTCAGGCGCAGCGCGGACCTGTTGCTGCGGCGCCCGCCCTATCCGTCCGTCACGGTGCCGACGCGTGCGGTCTGGCACCGGCGCAACGACCATGACGCCGCGCACATCTGGCTGCGCGACATGGCATTCGATGTCGCCAGAAGCGTCTCCGACGCCTACGAGCGGGACTGAATCCTCGAAGGAGCAAGGCTCACCGGATGGCCAGATCGACGGCCCGCCTCCATTGCGACAGCGCCGCCGGGTCGACCGCCGACCGCTTGCGCACGACCCAGTAGATCGACCAGCGCGTGCCCGGTGACACCAGGGGGCTGACCGTGTAGACGGAGCGATCGAGGTATTCGCACGCGTAGCGCGGCAGCACGGCAGCGCCCATGCCTTCCCTGACGAGCGAGAGCGCGGTCGAGTACAGCTGCACCTCGTGGCCGACGCTCAACTGGTGGTCGCGCGCGCATTGCTCCAGCAGCAGCGAGCGCCACTGCCCGCCGTTGCGCCCGACGAGGATGAGGTCCGTTCCCTCCAGCGCCTTCCAGCGGATCCCTCTGGCAGACGCCCGCATCCTGCCCGCGAGCGGATGCTCGGCCGAACACACCGCGCACAGCGTGTCGCTGAGCAGGAGCTCGGACTTGAACTCCCCCGACAGCTTCGGCGACGCATCCGTCGATCCGATCACGACGTCGGCCTCGCCCGAGGCCAGGAGATCGGTGAGGAGCGTCACGGGCCGGTCGATGAGTTCGATGCGCACGAGCGACGCCTCTTCGCGCAGCCGCCGCAGCGCGCCGGGAATGAAGGTCGCCGCAGAAAGCGACCCCGCGCCCACGCGGATGACGGGCGGGGCCGCATGCCTGCCCGCCCTCACCTCCTCGACCGCACGGGCCACTTCCCGCTGCGCCCGCTGGCCGGCACGCTGAAGGTGCTCGCCCGCCTCGGTCAAGCGCACAGCGCGGCCGCGCACCACCAGCCTGGTCCCGAGTTCAGCTTCGAGCTCCCGCACCAGGATGCTGATCGCCGACTGGGTGACGAACATCCGCTCGGCGGTGCGGGTGAAGCTGGCGGTCTGGCCGATGAGTTCGAGCGCTTGAAGCTGTCGCAGGGTTGGCATAAGCAGAACTCATTCGTGGATTCCTACTTTTAATTTTACTTATTCATGCGCCGGTCACACCATATCCGGACATCACAACCCGAGCGAGTCCACGCATGAAACGCATGTCCCGAAGAGACGTCCTCCTCGCAGGCGCCGCCGCACTTCCCTGGGGCGCCCTGGCCGCCGCGCAGGAGGACTATCCGGCGAAGCCCATCCGCATCGTCGTCGGCTTTCCCGCGGGCGGCGCGCTCGACGTGGCGACCCGGGCCCTGGTGCAGTCGCTGTCGCAGGGCGCGCTGCAGACGCTCGTCGTCGACAACAAGGCCGGCGCCGCCGGGACCATCGCCCTGGCCGAGGTGGCGCGTTCCGCACCCGATGGCTACACGCTCGGCCTGGGCACCACGTCCAACCTCGTCATCGCTTCCTTCCTCTATCCCAGGCTGCCCTACAGCGCCGATGCCGATCTGGTGCCGCTGGGGGAATTCGCGCAGGGGCAGAGCCTGATCTATGCCAGCCGCGCCTCCGGCATCACGAACCTGCGGCAGGCCATCGATGCCATGCGCAGGGAGCCGGGGAAGCTCTCCTACGCGTCGCCGGGACCGGGCACCACCGCGCACCTCTCGTTCGAGATGTTCAAGGCGCGCGACAAGCTGTTCGTCGTGCATGTGCCCTACCGCGGCACACCCCAGGCCATGAATGCGGTGGCGGGCGGCGAGGTCGAACTCGGCGTGGACGCGATCGGACCGCTGCTGCCCCTCATCCAGGCCGGCCGCGTCGTTCCGCTGGCGCAGAGCGGCGAGCAGCGGTCCGACTTTCTGCGCGACGTTCCCACGCTGGGAGAGCTCGGCTTCCCCGACATCGTCGGCGCGAACAGCCTGAGTCTCGTGGCGCCCGCGGCATTGCCCGGTCCCGTGCGCGGGCTGATCGCGTCCGAAGTGGAGAAGGCCGTCGGGCGGCCGGACTTTCGCGACCGGATGCACAGGCTCGGCCTGTGGGCCGGGTTCCGCAGCGGCACCGCGGTCAGTGCGGGCATGAAGGTCCAGCAGGACTTCTGGGGACGCGCCGTCCGGTACTCCGGCGCGAAGAACGACTGAGACACAGGCCATGATCTATTTCGGCGACATCCACAACCACAATGCGCACGGCTACGGCAAAGGCAGCATCGAACGCAGCATCGAGATCGCCCGCGAGCACCTGGACTTCTTCGCTTTCACGGGCCATTCGAGCTGGCACGACCTCACCGCGCTCGAGAACGGCCGCGAGCGGCACTTCATCGACGGGTTCCGGCGGCTGAAGGAAACCTGGCCCCGCGTGCAGGAACGCATCGCCCAGGCCAACGAGCCCGGCCGCTTCGCATCCTTCCTCGGCTTCGAGTGGCACTCGAACATGTACGGCGACCAGTGCGTGATCTTTCCCGGAGACCATCGCCCCATCAAGTACACCTCGAGCCTGCAGGCGCTGCGCGAGTTCTGCCTCTCGGAAGGCGCGCTCATGATCCCCCACCACCTGGGGTACCCCCGCGGCCGCCGCGGCGTCAACTGGGATGTCTTCCATCCCGCCTGCACGCCGGTGGTCGAGATCTTCTCGTTCCACGGCCTGTCCGAACACGATCGCGGGCCTCATCCGATGGTGCGCGGATCGCCGGGGGGGCGGCAGACCCAGAACACCGTGCGCGCCGCGCTGGACGCGGGCCTGCGATTCGGATTCGTCGCGTCCACCGACGACCATGCCGGCTTTCCGGGTGCCTGGGGCGAAGGGCTTCTGGCCGTGCACGCGCCGGCGCTGTCGCGCGACGATGTGATGGACGCGCTGCGCGCGCGGCGCACCTATGCCCTCACCGGCGACCGCATCCGGCTGGATTGCACGCTCGACGGCGCACCCATGGGATCGACGGTTCCCGGGAAGGAGGAATACCGGTTCCAGGCGGACATCGAGGCGGCCGACGAGATCGACCTGGTCGAACTGGTGGTCGACGGCGAGGTCGTCGAGCGCTTCTGGCCGCGCAAGCCGTCCGACGCCGCCGCGTTCGATGACGGAGAAGCCGTGCTGGTGCGCTACGAATGGGGCTGGGGACCGTGGGGCGAACTCGGGCTCGACCGCGTCACCGACTGGCAGCAGCACATCGGCATCCACGGAGGGAGGCTGCTGCGCGTCGACAAGTGCCTGGGCGGCGGGCCCTTCGACGAAGACCGGAGGCATCGCATCACCCGCGAGGACGACGGCGTCGGCATCCAGTCCCATACCTCCCGACGCAGCGCCTTTGCCGACGTGGCGACGCATGCCGTCGTCATGCAGATCGAGGGGAACGCCGCCACCGA
>NZ_JBIQNC010000083.1:0-19623 GCF_044462705.1 Xenophilus sp. | reverse complement strand
ACGGCGCTTGCGCCCCGACGAAGGTGTCGATGTCCGCCATCCCTTCGGCGATGGTCACGCGCCCGAACTTCGCCCAGCTCGTCGTGTAGCCTTCGGGCAGGCTGTCATCCACGCGAAAGAAGTGCCGGTTCGACAGCGGATTCGGGCTGCGGTAGACGCGCTTGTTGGTGCCGGTGAACGCGATCTCGAAACCCAGCGGCGCGATCTTCATCGTGATGCTGGTCTGCGTGGTCGCGGGCGACGCGGGCTCGCCCCCTTCGACATCCACGCGGAAGCTCACCGTGGTCGAGGTGACGGCAATGACCGTGAACTCCCCGTTGTAGGACGGCTGGTCGCAGCCCTCCACCAGCACCACCTGATCGACCGCGAAGCCGTGGCCGGTGCCGATGGTCGCGGTAGCGATACCGCCCACGCGCGCGAGCGCCGTCACCGTCTTGAGGTTGAAGCCGTTGACGAGGCAGGCGTCGAGCAGCGCCGTCAGGCTGCCCCAGTTGTTGGTCAGCACCGGTGCGCCCGCGAAGGCGTTGTGCATCCACTTGACCTTGTTGCTCATGGCGTTTCCTCCGCAGGACGATCCACGTCGCCGCGCACCAGCAAGGTGAAAGAGTCGTTGGTGACGGTCTCCGGCCCTTGCTGGATGGTGCGCACCACCCACACCGGGAACAGCGCGCCGGTGGTGTTGAAGCGCAGCACGTTGCCCGCCGCCCAGCCGGAACCCCAGCCGATGGCGGCCAGCGTGAAATACGGCTTGCCGGTGGCCGGGTTGATCGGCGCGATGTCGCTGCCCGTGGTGCCGGTGGCGATCACGCCGACGTGCTCGCCGATGACGTTGAACGAGGTCGCGTTGGTGAACTGGATCGCCCAGCGTTCGGTGATCGCCCCCGCGTTCGTCACCACGATGGGCGCGAGCACGTCGTTGTAGGTGGCGGTCGCTGCCGAGCCGCTGATGGCGTCGGCGAACGTCCCGTTCCACGACGCCTGATCGAACAGGTTGGAGACGTAGGCGCGCAGATCGCCAGACACCAGCGCCGAGGAGACGTGCGCGCCGACCGGATAGTCGTGGGTGATCTGGCGCGTGAAGGCCAGCCGACCGGAGATCTGCACGTCCGACACCTGCGCCATGTCCTCGATGCGGTGCTCGACGGTGATCGGCTGCACGAGGCCGGTGACCACGCCGAAGGTGACGGTTCCGGCTTCGAGGTCGGCGGTGTAGTCGGTGGTGACGACCGCGCCGTTGCCGTCGAGCACGCGCACGCGCGACAGGCGTTCACGCCCGCAGTCCACGACTTGCCCGCTGGTGGCGGTGAACGGCCCGACCGTGGCGGTGTGGCCGATCACCGCGAAGTCGCCCGCGCGGAAGATCGGCACACGTCCATCTTGCGGTAGCCGCACCGGGTCGAGGCCGATGATGTCGGTGTCCAGTGGCAGGTAGGAATACGCGACCGCGTTGTATTTGATGGTGTCGGCGAACACCGGCACCGGCTTGAAGATCTTGGGAACGCCCTCGATGGTGACCACGGCGTCCGGGTCGTACCAGATCTGGTCTTCGTTGCCCGCCGCCACCACCCACGCGCCGAAGCGCACCCGCACCACACCGGTTTCGTAGTCGATGGTGCCCAGCACGTCGGTGCCGGTGATGTCGCCGTTGTTGTTGGCGCTGACGTTGATCGCTCCGCCCGTGAGCCGCGTGGCGAGGATTTGCAAGCTGGAAGGCCGCACCGGCGAGGCCGGGACGCGGAAGGTCACTTCATCGACCGGCGTGCCGTCGAGCGTGGTGAGCAGGGATTTCAGCGAAACGGCGTTGGAGGCGGCAGGCACCCACGCCGTGACGCTGGCTGCGCCGGTGGCGTAGTTGATGCCGCCCGCCAGCGTCGCCGCACCCGTCACCGGGTTCAGGTCGTAGTAGAGGCTGCCCAGCCGGTCGAAGTAGGTCTTGCCGCCCAGCGTGAAGTTGATGCTGCCGGGCACGATGTTCTCGGCGAAGGTCGGCGTGAGGTCGATGGCCAGCGCACCCGCCGTGAAACTGTCGCTCGACGAGTTGGAGGTGCCTGCCGCGCGGAAGCGCACCTTGACGAGTCCGCCTTCGTCCACTGGCATCGACGCGCCCGCCGTGATGTATTCCCAATGCGAGAACAGGTTGCGGTAGACCGGCACCAGCGCGTTGTTGGCGTTGCGCGTCCAGCCGATGCGGGTGACGCTGTAGCGCGCCACCGGAATCCGCACGGTCGTGTCCGGCACGAAGTGGACGACGCCGGTCGAATAGTTCACCGTGCCGAAGGACGTGCCCTGCGGGTCGCGCAGCACGCCCAAGCCATCGTCCTTGACGATCTTGATCGGATCGACCGGGCGAATGATTTGCAGCTCGGCGGGCGTGGTCGAGATGTATTCGTACAGGTCGATCAGTAGGTTCCACTCCAGCTCGACCGAGCCGGGAATCAGGCCGCCGAACGCGACTTCCACGTCGATGCTGCCGTCGCCGTTGCGCAGCGGCGCGTGGAACTCCTCCTCGTTGGGCGGCCCCCAGGTGTAGGCGACGGCGTAAGTCTGGCCGCCCGCAGGCAGGGTCGTCGGCGTGATCTGGATCAGGCCGGTCTGGTAGTTGATCGTGCCGCTGGCGTTGCCGCCGATGACGCCCTTGCCGTCGTCGGTGGCGCTGCGTGCCGAACCGTCGTTCCAGGTGATCGTGACCGAACCGGGCGTGACACCCGTATTGGCGAGCTGGAACGCGACCGAGGGCGGTGCGATGGTGCTGCTGGCGCGGTTGAAGTAGTTGGCCTTGCCGCCCCAGGCATAGACGATCTCGCTGCCGACGTCCGGCAGCGCGCCCAGCGTCACGGCCACCGTGCCGGTCGTGTAGCTGACAGTGCCGACGCCGTACTCCGGGCTGGCTCCCTTGAGCACGCCCGCGCCGTTGTCGCGCAGGTCATACCACTTGCCCTGCGCGCGGTAGCTGACTTGAATCGTGCCCGGCGCGGGGGGCGGCACGATGGTCAGGATGTAGTTGTAGGAGCGGTTCTCGATGTCCACCCGGATGCCCGCCGTGTCGGCCACGCGGATCGGCGCGGCGGCGGGCCTGAAGGTGATGGTCTTGCTGCCCGAATAGGTCGGCGCGCTCGAAGCCAGTGTGATCTGGCCGCGCCCGTAGTTGACCGTGCCGACCACGGTCGCGCCGGACATCAGGTCGCCGCCGTTGTCGGTGAGCGTCGCGCCGCTGACGCTGATCGACAGCGTGCCCGGCTGGATGGCGTTGCCGACCGAGAGCACGGTCGAGGAATTGAACGCCACCGAGCTGGTGTAGGACACCGTGCCGTTGTCCGATTCGATCAGGGTTTCGGAGGTGCCGCCCGCCGTCAGGTCGAGCAGCGGGGTTTCGGTCTGTGCCGACGGCACGAGCTGGGTGAACACGCTGGAGACGCTGGCGGCGACGTCGCCGATGGTGACCGGCTGGGTGGTCTTGACCACGCCGCAATACTTGGCCGCATCGGCCACCACGGTGTCGCGCGTCTTGGTCTTGCCCAAGGCCATCGTGAACAGCCGCTCCGGCGGCGAGCCGGCGAAGTCGTAGCGCAGCGCGTCGGACAGGTCGCAGGTGACGACGACCGCTTGGTAGTCCTGAATGCTGCTGCCGGAGCCGTAGCTGAAGGTGCGCGTCTCCGACTCGATGCGGGTGATGCGGATGTATTGCGAATATTCGCTGGCCAGCCCTTCGTTCATCACGAGGAACAGAGTTTTGCCGATGGTCGGCAGTTCCGCGCCCACGCGTTGGAACAACTGGATGCTGCGCTGGCCCGCGATGTGGTTCTCCAGCAGGTAGCCGTTCCACATCGATCCCTTGTTGAGGTAGGCCTCGATGCGGTCGCGCGCGTTGGTGCGGCGGTCGAACACCGACTCGGTGGAGAAGATGGTGACGGCGACGCGCGGATCGCCGGGCGGATCGGACACCACGACATTGCCGCCGAGGTAGGTGTCGGTGGTGTCGGTCTGGATGCTGGCGAACACCTTGCGCAGGTTTACGCGCCCGCCCGCGCGATCCAATTCCGAGATGTCGTTGAACAGCGAGTTGCTCGCGCCGTCCACGATGACGTTCGAGGTGGGCGCGCCGCCGCCCTCGGCGACGTCGTCCATCACCTGACTGGCGACCAGCTTCACGTCGCCTGCAAGAATGGGCATGGAACTCTCCGGTGGATCAGATCTGCATCAGCCGCAGGCTGAGGCGGTAGAAATCGGTGTCGGACTGGGCCGGAAAACCCAGCACGGGTTCGGCCTCAATGGCGGTGTCGTTGTGGCGAAAGGCCACCGTGAACACCCGGCCATCGGCCAAGGTCAGTTCGAAGCGGCCACTGCTGGCCGAGAACGGCGCGGCGGCCCAGTGGTGCAAGGTCGCCACGGTTACGCGCGTCACCCACGCCATGTCCGAGGGGCCGACCAGCGTGATCGGGCGGCCCGCCTGCCGTGTGGCCGACTGCACCAACAGCGCGCCGGTGAGCAGGTAGGACACGGAGGCGACGGCGGGCGACCATGCGTGTTCGTCGCTCCACAGCAAGTCGTCGGGCAATGGCAGAGCCACCCCGGTGGCGAGGTTCTTCAGTTGCATCGGTGAACTCGAAAAAGGTCAGGCTCGTCAGGCCGTTCGGGCGCGCGCCGCGTCCAGCAGTTGCAGCAGGCGAGCTTCGTCGCGCCCATCGACGGTGGCGTTGACCTTGTTGCCGCCCGCCGCCAGTTCGACGCGCACGGTGCGCGCAGGCGCGCTGGCCTCGTTCAAGGCCGGGCGCGGCAGGTTCGCGCCGATGGGCGACACCAAGCCGCCGCTGGCGAAGCCCTGCACGCTGGCGAGCGTCCGGCCTGCCAGTGCCTGCGCGGGCGCGGACAGGCTGTTGATGGCCTCGAAGAAGCCTGCGCCCAACCGCGCGACCGCGCTGCGGTTCACCACGAACTCACCCGGTGTGAGCATCGCGGGAACGGTGTCGGACTTCGCCAGACCGCCGCGCGCGAGGAACTGGCCGTCCAGACTCTCCATATAGTCGATCAGCTCGCGTTCGAGGTCTTTGCCGTAGACCAGCGGCTGCGCCATTGCATTGCGCCACGTCCGCTTCGCGCCTTCGACGATGGCGCGCTCGTTGGACGTGAGGGTCTTGGTGGCGACCAGCTTCTCCAGTGCGGCGCGATCCACGGCGGCCTGCTTGCCGTAGTTGCGCATCGTGTCGGACTTCATGTTCAGGCTGACCGCCGCGCCGTACTTGAACTGCACCCAGCTCGTGTACTCGTTCATCCCTTGCAGACCGAGGTCGATCATCTTCAGCGCCTCGACGACATCCCGGTTGCGCTTGGGCGGATCACCGCCGACCGGCCCGCCGAACGCGAAGTGCGCGACGCCCCGGGCGAGGTTCGCCAACCGGCCCGCGCCGTACTTGCGCACCGCCGCTTTGCGCAGCACGAACGCACCGGCGTCCAGCGTGCGCGGCACGGTGTCGTGGTGGCCAGAGCCGGGCACGGTGCCGCCGGACAGACGCGGGAACGCGGGCGCGACCGCGCCGCCGTCGGCAAAGCGGCGCACACCGCCGCCGACCAGCCCGCCCGTGGCGTTGACCTCGACCCGCTGCACGTAGATGGTGTGCGTGCTGGAGGTGTTCGCGCCGTTCAGGCTCATGATCTCCGCGCGCGCCGCGTCGGCGTTGCTGTTGACGATGTGGCGCGATTCCGTCTGGATGCGGTCGAGCGCGCGGATCATCCCGTCCACGTTGGTGATCGCCGCCTGCGCCTTCTCGGTCGCCACCTTCAGCTCGAACTGCGCGTTCTGGTCGGCGTAGGTCTTGAGCCGATCCAGTGCCTCGCGCGCCTTGCTGACGTCGGCATCGACCGGCAGGGTCTTGCCTTCCTTCAGCAGCTGCTCGTATTCCTTGAGCTTCTTCTCCGCTTCCTGCAAGTCGGCTTGGATCTGGAGCAGGTACTGCTTTTCGGCGAGGGCCGCGTCCAGCGCGACCAGCGCCTGATCGAAACGCGAGGTGTCCGCATCGAGCGTCACCTTCAGGCCCGCACTGAGCTTGGCGCTGATCTCGTCGATCTTGGCTTGGGTCTGCGCCAGCGTCTGCGCGATCTGGTCGCGCGCGCTGGTGGCTTCCTGCGCCGCCGTGCGATGGGCGCGGGCTTCGGCATCGAGCGACTGGTTGAGGATGTCCTCGGACTGGCGGATGCGGTCGATGGCATCCGCCACGCCTTGCTTTCCCTGCACCGCCTGCGCATCGGCTTCGCGCGCTTTCTGGGCGGCATCGGCGCGCAGTTGCGCCGCTTGCCGCTCCAGCGCGTCGGCCTGCGCGTATTCCTCGCGCCGCCGCGCCTCGCGCGCCTGCGATTCCAGAAGCGCGGCCTGCGTGACCGCCTGCTCGGACTGCTTGCGCGCTTCCTCGGCGCGCTTGGCCTCGGAGGTCTGCGCGTTGGCCACCTGCGCGGCCATGTCCATCGCCTTCTGCGCGAGCTGCCGGGCCAGCTCCAGTTCGCCGTTGGCCAGCGCCTGACGCGCCTGTTCCTGCATCTCGGCGATCTGCCGCTTGCGATCCTCGGTGGCCTCGTACTCCGTCATGCCCTGACGACGGATGTCGCGGATGCGCTCCTCCGTCGTCATCGACAACTGCCGCTTGGCTTCCTCGATGCGCTGGATTTCGGCCAGATGCCGGTTGGCCTCGGCGTTGAGCGCGTCGATGTGCTGTCGGTATTCGCCCAGCGCCTGCGCCAGCGTCTGCCGCTTGGTGGCGAGGATGTCGTTTTCGACGCGCTGCACGTTGGCAGCGCGCTCGGCCTCGGTCTGGCCCTGCCGCGCCGCCGCGTCGCGCCGCGCCTGCGATTCCTGATCGATCAGTTGCAGGGTGTCTGTCGTGGCCTGACGGCGCAACGTGGTCTGCTGCGTCAGGGCTTCGGTGAGCAGTTGCGTGGACTGCGTGATCTTGGTGGTTTCGGACTGGCGGGTGAGTTCCAGTTCCGCCTTTTCCTGCTCGTAGCGGTTCTTCACCGCCAGCACCTGCTGCGCGAGGCTGGCCTCGACCTGCGCTGACAGCCCCTTGTAGGCTTCGGCCATCTTCGCGGTGGCGTCGCTGACCGTGGCCTGCACCTTGCCGACCGACTGCTCGACTTCGCCGAGACGGCCTTTCAGCTTTTCCAGCGCGGCGTGAACCGCCTCGATGCCGCGCCCGACCGCTTCCTGCGTTCCTTGCCGCACGGCTTCGAGCCGTTTGGCGATTTCCTCGGCGGCGGTCGCGGCGGTGTTCATCGCACCCTTGGCCGCGTTCGCGCCTTCGGCGGCATCGGCGTACATCTCGCCGAAGATGCGGTTCATCTCCGCAAGCCGCTCCTCGTGGCGCTTGGTGGCTTCGGCGATGGTGTCGGAGGAGAACACGGCGGCGAACACCTCCCACTGGAAGCGCAGGTGCTCGATGCCCTTCATCAGCACTTCGACCATGAAGATGCCCGCCTTGCGGACGATCTCGAACTTCTCCGACAGCCACGTCCCGATCTCCCAGCCGATGATGGCCGCGCCGAGCACGCCGAAGGCCACGCGCAGTTTGCCGACCGTGGCGATGGCGTTCGACACCGACAGGTTCGCCGTCGCCCATGCAGCCGCCGTGGTGCTGGCCGCCGTCACCGCCGCCGCGCCCGCCGTCTGCCACGCGATGATCAGCGCCGGTATCAGGCGGTAGACCAGCACCGCGAGGCCGACCTCGGCGATGCGGGTCAGCCACTTCATCACCGTGTCGAGGTTTTCCGCGAGCCAGGTCAGCGCCTGCGCCAGCTTCTCGGTGAAGCCGGTGGATTCGTCGAGGCGGCTGATCCACTGGCCGAAGGCGTTCGACAGCCGCGTGAAGGCTTGGGCGACCGTCTGCGGCAGTTGCGCGTACTCGCTGGCGAGCTTGTCCTTCTGGCTCATCAGCGCGTTGACCACCACGTCGGCGGTCAGCCGTCCTTCCTCGGCCAGCTTGCGCAGCCGTCCGATGGGGACATTCAGGCCGTCGGCCAGCGCCTGCGCCAAGCGCGGGCTGTTCTCGACGACGGAGTTGAATTCCTCGCCGCGCAGCACGCCGGAAGCCAGCGCCTGCCCGAATTGCAGCAGCGCCGACTGCGCCTCGGTCGCCGACGCGCCGGACAGGCGCAGCGCCTGCGAGATGCTTTCGGTGAGCGACAGCGCGTCCTTCTGCTCGCCGCTCAGCATCCGCACGGCCTGCTGGAGCTTGCCGTAGAGCGTGGCCGTCTCCTGAATCGGCACGCCGACGCGCTGGGCGATGGCGAACAGTTCCTTCTGCGCGACCGCGTATTCGCGCTGGCCTGCGGTGGCGAGCTTCAGACGCGCGGACATCATGTTCCACGCATCGGCGATCTGGACGATCTCCTGCACCTTGCCCGCCGCCCAGTTGATGGTCAGGAAGGCCAGCAGTTGCGTCTTGGCCTTGGAGACCTGATCGCCGAAAGCCGAGACTCCGGCCTTGACCTCGGCCATCCCGGCGGCAGCCTTGTCGCCCGCCGTCTTGGCGCTGGAGGACAGCTCGCCCAGACTGCGCTCGGCGGAGGTGATGGCGCGCTTGAGACCCTCGTCCGCGCCTTCGAGCGCGACGAGGACGGAAATCCGGTTCGCCATCTCAGTCCACCGTGCGTAGCTGTTTTTCGATGGCGGACATCAGGCGCGGAATCCGGCCCGCGACGATGCGCTCGACGTTCAGGCGTTTCTTGAGCTGCACGCGCGGCACCAGCACGGCGATGGGCACGTCCGCGCCGCGCTTGAGCCGCTTGATGCCCTCGGCCTTGCGGTGGCGGCGCTTGAAGCCGGAGAGCACGCGGTCGTGTTCTGCGATGTTCTCGGCCATCAGCACGATGTTCCCCTTTGCGTTCTTGATGAAATGGGCGTTGCCGCCGCGCATCAGCTCGGCGATCTGCGCCTTGAAGCGTTTGCGGCCCACGCGCCCGTGCAGTGGAATCAGCATCCGGCCCGCGATCTGGCCGCCGTGCTCGTGGATGCCCGACCACGGGATGCGCGAGCCGACGTAGAGCGCGGGCAAGCGGTTCTTGTCCTTGTCGAGCACCTTCGCGGTGAAGCCCTTGACGAAGGACTTCTTGACCACGGTCATCTGGCTGGCGACGTGGCCGCGCACGTCCTGCTTCAGTTCGGTCGCTTCACTGGCGATGCCGCGCGCAACCGCCTTCTTGACCTTGTCGCGGAACTCGCCGCTCCAGCGGCGCAGTTGCGCTTGGGCGGTCGCGCTATCGATGCGAACCGAGATGCGCATGGTCTTGAAGGTGGTCGAGGGTCTGGTCGAGGTGGCGCGAATTGCCGCGCGTGCCGATGGCGATCAACGAGAGCAGCCGCGCATCACGCGCGGCGTCCTCGCGCGCCGTGGCCGCCGCGAAACCGCGTACCTGCGCCAGCGTGTAGTCGAGGATGTCGGGCAAGCGGTGGCCGTGGGTGATCAGGTGCTGGACGGCGTCGAACCAGCCGTGGCCGTCGCCGCCACTGCGCTCGTCCGTGCGATCAGGCCGCCCATTTCCACGTTCAGGCGCGGCATCACCGTCCGGGTAAAAAAATCGGCGTTGACCTCGATCACCTTGGCAGCCAGCAGGATCGCCTCGTCGGCGTCGAGCGCATCGACCCACGCGCGCGGCTTGCCGATGGCAATAGACACCGCCGTCAGCAGGTCATCGCCGCGCTCGCCGAACAGCGCCAGCCAGTCGATGCCGTCGCCGCCGATCTGCTGCATCACCGGCGTGATCGCGCGCAGGAAGGCAGGCATCTGCCCGACCTTCAGCGGCTTGACGGCGACGGTTTCACCCGCGAGCGTGATCTCGAAGGCTTGCGGAACGAGCTTGTCCAGGTCGCTCATGGCTGGCCTCACAGTTGCACGATGCGACCGAACTGGCCGAGCACCGCGTCGAAGGGTTTGGTGGTGTCTGCCAAGAGCGAGCCTTCCAGCTCGAACTTGTTGTATTCGTCCGAGATGAAGGAGATTTCCTTCAGCGGATCGAAGGCCACGCGGTACAGCTCGACCAGCACCTTCGCGTTGCCCTGCGCGGTGTTGATGCCTTCCAGCCGCAGATACCGCTCCGGCACCGACTGCGTGAAGATGCCGATCTCGGTGGCCGCTCCGTAGGTGTAGGCGGCATTGAAGGGCGCGGTGAGGCCGGTGGTATCCAGAAACTGGAGGGCACCGAAGTCGGTGTCCACCGTGTAGTGCGTGCCCGCCACCAGCGTCGCGGGGGTGCCCGCCGAGTCCGTGACCACCACCGCCGACACCTTCGGGTGGGCGAAGAAGTAGCGGTCACCGATCACCGGCGTCACGCCGCCGATGGGTTCGGCGCTCACCGAGCCGGTGGTGCCAGTGATGTGATTGCCATAGAGCGCCAGCGCGAGGTTTTCCTTCGTGAACTCCTCGATGGTGAGGTTCACGGTGGCGGACTTCTGCTTGACCATGCGGTGGTCGAGCGAACGCTGGCCGGTCTGGCTCTCGTAGTGCTCCAGCACTTCGGTCTTGAGCGAAAGCTTCAGCTCGGCGACGTTGCCGGGCGAGCGCACTTCGATGGGCAGGCCGGTGTCGTCGCGCTTGCCGAGGAAGACGCGGCCCTGAAAACTGGCATAGGTGCTCATGATTTGGATTCCTTGCGTTGAATGGACTTGGCTTCGACGGGCTTGTCACCGTCATCGGGTTGCGGTGGCGCGGCGACGGGCTGGCGGTCGTGGCGCGCGATGCCGTTGGCGATGAGCCAGTCGGCGGTGCCACCATCGACGTCCAGCCGTTCGCCCGCCTCGAAGGCGTTGCCCGCGTGGGTGTGCGGACGGGTCAAGACGATTGAGGTCATGGGTGTCATCCAGTGGTTGAGAGATCGCTGGCCAGCGTCCGGTAGGTGATCGCGTAGCGCGCCGGAATCGCGGCGGCCACCGCGTCGGCGTCTTCCACGTCCCACTCGCATTCCTGTTCGCGGATGCCGAGCGCGAGGCCGCCGAGGTTCCCGTCGGCCAGCAGTGCGGCATGGGCTGCGGTGAGCAGCCGGTCGGCTTCGGTTTCGGGGATGGCGGGCGGCACGGCGCGCGCCAGCGCGACGATGCGGACGGTCAGCACGCGCGTGACGCGGTCGTTGGCGCGTTCGGTGATCGCGTCGAATTCGGGGAACACCACCAGCGCCGGGCATTGCTCCCGGCTGATGGCCACCGTGGGCGAACGGTGCAGCGTGGCTCCGAGCGTTTCCACCGGCGCGCGGACGGCGTCGAGCACCGCGAGCAGAATCCGCTCGCGGATCGAGTTGGCGGACATGGCGTCAGAGCCGGGTGAGCTTGGCGCGCATCTCCGAGCCGTCGCCCACGGCCCGGATGTCGCGTACCTGATAGATCATGCCGCCGATGTCCACCGCGTCGCGCACTGCGAGGCCCACGAAAGCAGAGGCTGGATACGACATCTGGTAGTCGGTGGCCGATGCCAGTCCGTCGAACAGGGTGTCGTCCGGCGCGGAGAAGCCGACCGTGTACGTCTGCACGGGCGAGCCATCCGCAGGCTGCCAGTGGCAGTCGCGCAGCAGACCCGCGTTCGCGGCGGCGGCATAGACCTGTTCGACGAGGCCCATCACGCCACCGTCAGCTTCACCAGCACGCCGGGACGAAGGCACATCGGCAGCGGATTGGACTGCGTGTGCAGATCGGTGCCCCGGTCGAACTTGCGCGGCTCCTGTTTGGCGTACAGCGGCTGGCCGACCGTATTGACGGTTTCGTTGAAATCCGCCGGTGCGAAGTAGGTGCCGAAGGTGTCGATGGTGCCCAGCGGGAAGGCGTGCGCCTCGCCAGCGGCGATGAAGCGGCGCGCGGTGCCGCTGGCATCGGTAGCCTGGCCCCGGTATTCCTCGAAGGTGATGCCGCCGTAGGTGAAGCCGCGCCGGATGTCGTTGATGAGGATCGCGCCGTTCTGCCAGTTCTCGAACGCCTTCTCGACCTTCGCGTGGCCGGTGAGCGCGGCGAAGAACTCCGGCGAACACAGGCAGTGGACACCGTTCATGAACTCGCCCTTGAGGTTGTCCTCGATGGTGGACAGCACCGTGCCGCACTTGGCCTTGACGTTGGTCGTCGACGTGCCCAACTCGAACGACACCGACTGCGGCGTGATGTCGAAGGCATCGAACAGATCGACCAGCTCGCTGCCGTCGGCGTCGAGGATCACGCCCTTGAGCGCGCCCATGCGCAGGTGCTCCAGCGTGATCGCGTGCTTGTTGCGCATGGTCTCCAGATGGCGCGCAATGACACCCGCGACTGTCTCGATTTCGGTTTCCGAACCGAAGGCGCGGATGCCTTGCACTTCCTCCGGCAGCACCACGTCGTCGTGCGGGATGTGCGGCACGACGAAGGAGCGCAGCTTGCGCTTGCCACGCTTGCCGACCGTGCCCGGCGAACCCGGCGGCAACGTCGGCAGCAGGTTGAGCACGCCGTTCATTTCCTCGACGACGATCTGACGCTGGCGCACCGGCTTGGCGGGCATCAGGTTCAGTTCTTCGAGCCGACCGTAACGGTTGGGCAGGATGTTGATGGCGGCGGTCAGCGCGGCCATCGAGAACGCGGGATTGCTGAAGGGGTTGTTCATGGTCAGGCTCCTTGACGGACGAGGACGCCTTCGGCCTTCAGTTGCGTGATGGCGGCGAGCTTTTCGGCGTTGGTGATGGCGTCGGGCCATGCGAGCGCGTGGTCGGCGACGATGGAATGGCGCGCGACGACGAGACCGTCATCGCGGTCGGCAAGCGACGCATCGCAGGCTTGCAGCAATACGGCGGCGGCCACCTGCGTGCCGTCCTCGGCGGACGGGTCGATCTGCTTGTATTTGCCGGACGCGGTGACGACGCCGAGCACCGTGCCCAGTGGCAGGTTCTGGCCGGAGGCGACGGTGACGCGGTCGCGCGAGTAGAGGTTGGGTGCTTCGTACTTGAGCAGGTCGCCCAGATTCAGCGGTTCGACGAGAGCGGGCATTTCAGGACTCCTTCTTGATGGACTGCGCCGCGATCTGTTTGGCGGCGTCGATCAACGGGTTGCTGGCCGCAGGGCGCGCGGCATCGGGTGCGATGCGAGTGGTGATTTCCGGGCTTTCACCGGCGAGCGCCGCCAGCAACTGGCTGCGCACGGCGGCGGGTTTCGCGCCCGCTTCGAGAAAGCCCGCGATCTGGTGGGCGCGACCGGCGAGCGTGCAGATCTGCGCGATTTCGACGGCGTCGGCGACGCTCATCGCGCTGGCGATGGCGGACGGTTGAGGGAGGCTGGCAGCCGCGTCCGTGATGGGCGCGGCGGCAGCCGGTTCTGCGAGATTGGTCATGGAAGACTCCATCGGGTGGTTGCGAAAGAAGCCCGCTTGGGATGCCGAAGCCCCCTGCGTCGGGCGTGGGGAAAGCGATTGCGTGAGCTGCGCGAGTGCGTCATCGAAGCCGCCGACGGCATCGGCAAGGCCAGCGGCGACGGCGTCCGGGCCGAAGAACAAGCCCGCTTCGGTGGCGCGCACCGCGTCGGCATCAAGGGCGCGATGGCGCGCGACCGTCTCGACGAACAGGCCGTAGATGCGATCCACTTCGGCTTGGAGCACCGCGTGCGCGGCGTCCGAGATCGGTTCGTGCGGGTTGAGGTCGTTCTTGTGCCCGCCCGCGAAAACGGCGGTGTAATAAACGCCGTCCTTCGCGTCCTTCACCGACTGATCGACGTGCATGGCGATCACGCCAATCGAGCCGACGCCGCCGGTGCGCGCGACGAACACGCGCGTGGCGGCAGACGCCAATGCGTAGGCCGCCGAGAACGCCGCGTCGTTGGCGACGGCCCAGACGGGCTTGACCTGCGCCGCTGCACGGACGCGGTCGGCCAGGTCGAACACGCCGCCGGATTCGCCGCCCGGCGAATCAACGTCGAGCAGGATCGCGGCGATGTCTGGACTGGCGAGCGCGGCGTCCAGTTGCGCGGCGATGGCGGTGTAGCTGGCGAGGCCCGATTCGGCTTCGAGGCCGGAAGTGCGGCGCACCAGCGTGCCGTGGATCGGGATGACGGCGACCTTGCCAGTGGCCGGTGTCGGCGCGCGCGGCGCGGGCGTGTAGTCCACGGGCGCAGCCAGATCGGTCACGCCGACGCGGGAGCCGAGCACGGCAAGGATGACGTCGAGTTTCGGGCGATGGATCGCCAGCGGCACGCCAAAGAGGCGCGCCGCCAGATGCGGCAGCACGGTCATGGGAATCCTTCGGGGAAAGTGGTCAGGCGGTGGCGTCGCCGCCCGGGGCGTCGGGCGTGATGGCGTTGCGGTTCGGCTCCGCGCTGCCGCCGTCCTTGCTGGTATAGCGAGGGTCGGAGTCGAAGATCAGGCCGAGGCCGTCGGCGCGTTTGTTGTCGGCGGCGATTTCGCGGTCGACGTCTTCGGCGTCATAGCCGTTGGCCGAGATGGCTTCCGAGCGCGACATCAGGCCCGCGCGGATCGCCAGCAGCATGGCCTTGTATTCCTTCTCCGGATCGACCCACTGCCAGCCCTGCGGAATCCACTTCACGGCGAGGTACTGGCGGCGGCGCGCAGGCCCGCCGCGCGCGAAGCCCGGCGCATCGAGCGCGCCCGCGAGCACGGCCTGCTTCATCCACGCCGCCCACACCGGGCGGCACATCTGATGCACCAGCACCGAGTGCTGCACCATCTCGCAGCGGCGGCGGAACTCCAGCAGGCCCGCGCGGATGGACGAGTAGTTCACGCCCGTCAGGTCGCCGGTCAGCTGCTCGTAGGTGATGCCGATGGCGGCGGCCACCGCGCGGAATTGCGTGCGCAGGAACTCCGAATACGAGCCGCCCACGTCCGCCGGATCGGAGAACTTGATGTCCTCGCCCGGCTCCAGAATCTGCAAGGTGCCCGGTTCCAGCCCGGCCAGCGCGATGCCTTCGCCGCTGGCTGCGCCTTCGCCCATCAGGTTGTCTTCCGGGTTCTGGCGCGTGACGAAGCCCGCGAACATCGCGGCGGTCTTCTTGCGCACCAGTTCGGCGTCGTCGTACTGGTCGAGTTCGTTCAACTTGACCAGCGCGCGCGACAGCCACGGCTCGCCGCGAATCTGGCCGGGGCGCAGCACGCGGTAGAGGTGGATGATTTCGCGCGCATCGATGCGCACGGTGTCCATGCCGCCCTGACCGGACATTGGCGCGAAGCGCCCATCCTCCGGATGCGAGCGGTACAGGTGGTAGGCCACGCGCCGACCGAGGTTGTCGAACTCGATGCCGGAGCGCACCACGTTGCCGGACGGCAAATCCGTGTTGAGGTGGATCGGCAGGTGCTCCGGCTCCAGCAGCTGAAGCTGCAAGGGCACGGCCAGTCCATCCTCCGGGCGGCGCGGGCGCAGCCGGATCAGGCATTCGCCGCCTTCGAGCATGGCGCGGCAGGCCAGGGCTTGCAGGCCGTAGAAATCGGTCTGGCCCGCCGCATCGGCTTCCTCCGTCCAGTCGCGCCACAGCGCCTGCACCTCGGCCTTGAAGCCTTCGTCGTCCGACAGGCTCTGCGGCTTGATGCCGGTGCCCACCGCGTTGGCGACGAAGGCTTCCAGCGCCGCCTGCGCCCACGCATTGCGGCGCACGAGGTCGCGGCTCTTGATGCGCAGGTCGTTGCTGGTCGCCAGCAGCGCGGCGACCGCGCCGGGATTGCCCGGCATCCACGCCAGCGAGCGGCGGCCACGTCCTGCCGCCTCATGGATTGGCGATGCGCCGAACAGGCGGCGCACGGTTTGGGAGAACCACGCCATGTCAGAAGCCCTTGCCCGTGGTGACACGGATCTGGCGTTTGGACGTGGCGCTGCCGCGCGCGATCTCGGCCTCGACCGTGCGGATCGCCGCTTGCAGTTCGGCGACGCTGCGGTACTCGACCGTCTTGTCGCCGAAGGTCACACGGCGTTCGCCGGTGGCCAGCGCCTTCTTGAGCGCGTCGAGTTGTACGTTGGTGTAGCTCACGGTGTCCTCATCGGCTTGTCTGTCAGCTGAGCCAGCGGCTCTTGATGACCCGCCTGCCGGAATTGCGGTTGCCAGAAACGGCGAGGCCACCGCTGTGAGTGGCCTCGTCGGGTTGTATCGGTTCGAGCGGCGGTGGATCGTCCGGTGGACGCTCCATGCCGAGTTGCCGCTCCAGTTCGCGCCAGTGGCGCTCCTCGAAACGATCCAGCCCGGCCGCCGCTGCGGCGGCGCGGGCGTAGACGTAGCAGTCGAGCGCCTCGTTGCGCTCGCGCATCTTTTGCCATTCGCGCACGGGGAAGCCGTTGCGGTCGCGGCGGGTGATCAACTGCTCGGCGCAGAGCTGCTGGATGAACTCGGCGTCGATCTTGGGCAGGTGGACGAAGCCTGCGGGGAACGTCGTGGTGACGCCGTCCTCGCCGACGTTGGCCGCTTTGCGCAGGTTGTTGTAGAACTCCAGCTTGGCGATGCCGACCGCGACGGTGAAGACCTTGATGCCGCGGCGCAGCTTCTTGCCATCGCGCGTCATATCGACGGCGGTGGGCGTGCCGATCAGCGCCGCGCCGCGCGCAGCACCTTTGACCGCCATCACCCGCGCATCGCGGCAGGCGCGCACGAAGGCGTAGGCTTCCTGCGTTGCAAAGCCGGTGTCCAGCGCGAAGCGCGCCAAGGGCATCGCCGCGCCGCAGGCGTGCGTCCACTGTTCGCCCAGCAGATCGTTCAACTGCTTCCATACCGTGTCGCGGGCGGTGTCACCCATCAGCACGCGGTGTTCGACCAGCCACGCTTCCTTACCGCGCCCGAAGGCCCAGATCGACGCTTCGATGCGATCCTTCTGCACGTCCGCGCCGCCGACCAGCAGCAGGCCGCCCATCGGCACGCTGCCCAGCCGGTAGTCCTCGCGGCGTTCGACGAGGCGCTGCCAGTCGGGTGCTTCGCCTTCCTCGACCCAGGTCTCACCCAGTTCGGTGTTCTTGAAGGTCTTGATCGCCGCTGCCGATCCGGATTCCTTGCTGACGGCGGCCTCCCACGCGGCGGCGATGTCGCGCCACGCGCGCCAGCCGACCGGGCTGTAGAGCGAGGACAGGTGGAAGCCTGCCGTCTTGCCCGTGCCTTCGGCCATCGCGCGCCATTCGCCGTGTTCGAGCATCCATGTCTTGTGGTGCTCGGCAATCGCGGTGTCGCAGGATTCGCAGACGTAGGCCGCCGTCTCCGGCGCGCCCTTGTCCCAGCGCAGCTGCTCGAAGCGCAGCCACTGCCGGTGCGAGCAATGCGGACATGGCAGGAAGTAGCGGCGCTGGTCGCTGGCCTCGTACTCGCGCTCGATGGCCGAGGCTCCGGCAATCGTCGGCGTGGAGACGATGAAAATCTTGCGCCGCGCGAAGGTGCGCGTGCGTGCCTCCGCCAGCGAGATCGCATCGCCTTCGCCCTCGACGTCCAGCGGGTAGCCATCCACCTCGTCGAGGAACAGATAGCGCACCGGCATCGAGCGCAGGCCGACGGCGCTGTTCGCGCCGGTCATCACCAGCACGCCGCCGCGAAACTCCTTCGCCAGAATCGTGTTGCCCGAATCGCGCGAGCGCGCCGGAGCGATCAGCTCGGCCAGCACGCCCGATTCCTCGATCAGCGGGTCGATGCGCTGCTTGCTGTTGCGCTTGGCCATCTCCACCGTCGGCCACACGGCCATCATCGGCCCCGGCGCGTGGTAGATGACGTAGCCGATCCAGTTCGATCCCATCTCGGTCGCGCCGAGCTGCGCGGCCTTCATGAACACCACGCGCTCGACCGGCGAGGTCGGCGACAGGCAATCCATGATGGCTTTCAGGTACGGCGTGCGGCTGGTGCGCCAGCGGCCAGGCTCGGCGGACGCCTTGCTGGACAGCATCCGGTGCCGATCCGACCATTCCGACACGGTCAGCAGCGGGTCGGGCGTCAAGCCTTCGCGCCACGCGCGCGCGATTTCGGCAGCGCCTTCGTAGTCGATGTCCATCAGTCCCCGGTCAATCAACCCTTGGGCGCAGATCGCCCAGTTCCTGCAAGTGCTCGCGCACGGCGGCCTCCAGCGCGACGTGCATCGTGTGCGGGTCGACCGCAAGCCGCGCGGCCATCTGCGCCGAGACACGCGCGGGCCAGTTCAGCCACGCATCGCGTTCCGCGCGCGCCAGCTTGAAGACGTGGGCGATGGCCTGATTGCGGTCGACCAGCTCACCCTTGAGCCGCGCCAGCCGCACCTTGTTGGTCTGCGCCTTGACGACCTCGTTGACGGTGCGCGCCTGAAGCAGCGACGCGCCACCTGCGGGCAGCGCGCCCTGGCCGTCGCCCGCAGGTTCGGGCGGGACGGCCACGCGCACGGGCTTCGTCCGCGTACCGCTGCGCGGCGCTTCGGTATTGCGCGCCCATTCCGCATCGGCGCGCTCCGGGTCAACGGTTCCGTCGGCCTCCGGCGTGATGCGTCCAGCGGCGATGGCCTTGCGCACCGCCGTGTCGGTTACGCCACGGTGACGCGCATAGGCGCGAATCGAGAGTCCCATCGGCACCTTCTTCAATCATTTGTCGGATGGCTCCTGTGCGAGCAGAAAGAGCTTGGCTTCCATCGGGAACAGCGCGTTCATCACGTCATGCCATCAACCACGTCGAAAGGACGACCCATGAACAAGCCAGCCCCTGAAACCCTCGCCGTCAAGCTCGCCGAAGCCGCGATGACGGTCTTGGTGCGCGCCTGCCGCAACGAAGTCGCTGCCGCCAGCAACGACCAACTTGAAGCAGCCTGTGCATCGATGCGCGCCCGCGCCAAAACGGTCGTCGATCAACTGCTGGACGACGCGCGGAACGCGCCGTGGATCGCGGAAACCGCGTTCCACGCCGCCGCCCTCGAACTGGCCGAAGCGGGCATCTCGTCGCTGCGCGGGCGCTGAAGCAGAAAGAGCTTGGCTTCACTGGCGAACAGCGCGTTCATCACGATCCCAATCAACCACTGCACAGGAGCAAACCATGAGTACCACGCAACTCACCCCGGCCCAGCACGCCATCCTCGCCAAGGCCATCAACACCAGCGGCGGCAAGATCGAGTGGTTCCCCGACAACGTCAAAGGCGGCGCGCGCAAGAAAGTGCTAGAAGGCATGTTCAACCGCGCCCTCATCACGCCCGATGGCGAAGGCTGGCGCGTCGCCGCCGAGGGCTACGACGCGCTGGGCATGCCACGCCCCGGCAGCAAGCCCGCGAAGGCTTTGCCGGAAGTCGATCCCGAACTGGACGCCGTCGTCACCGCCGCCGAAGCGACGTGGGCCAAAGGCGACAAGCCCGCGACGCGCACCCGCGAAAACAGCAAGCAGGCCGAAGTCATCCGGATGCTCCAGCGTCCAGAGGGCGCGACCATCAATCAAATCTGCGCCGCCACCGGCTGGCAGGCGCACACCGTGCGCGGCACCTTCGCCGGAGCGTTCAAGAAAAAGCTCGGCCTGACCATCACCTCGGACAAGGCGCAGGGCGGCGAGCGCGTGTACCGCGTGGCGTGAAAAAAGATCGAGCCGGAGGCCAGAAATAGCTTGGCTTCCGGCTCGTATAGCGCGTTACTACAAGCATCGCAACGCACCAACGAAGGAGCACGAAATGCGCAACAACGTAAGCGTCCGGCGAAGTCATCTTGAAAGCGCGGTAGGAGCAAAGGATGCTCGTG
>NZ_JBIQNC010000082.1:0-19631 GCF_044462705.1 Xenophilus sp. | reverse complement strand
GCACCGCCTCGGCCGGCACCACGTAGTGCGACTGGTGCGGGTGCAGGCAGAACACGGGGCGGCCCAGCAGTTCGGGCGGCCCGGCTTCGACGACGCCGACGCTGCTGTAGCCGTATTTCACCGGCGCCGGGAACGCGCCCTGCTGGAAGGGCGCGCGCATGCGCTCGAACTCGCTTTCGGGCACCTCGCCGCGGAACACCAGCGTCTCGGTGCCCCGGCTGATGCCGCTGTGCAGGGCGCGCACCCGCACTTCGCCGGGGCCGGGCGCCGGCAGGGCCTCGGTGCGCAGTTCGGCGCGGCCGGGCTCGGCCAGCCAGCAGGCGCGGGCCTGGATCACGGGCATCCGCACTCCGCGTCGTGCGCGAGCAGAAGCTGCCGCATCTGCGCGGCCATGCCGGCACCCAGTTGCGGCAGACCCGCCTCGTCCGCCAGGTACGCCTCGCCGAAGCGCACCCGGGCCACGCCCCGGCGGTAGCGCGGCAGCGTGATCTGCAGCGCCGCCGCCAGCTTCTCGCGGTCGGGCGGCGTGCGCCGCAGCAGGGTGAGCGGATGGCGCTGCGCGGCGGACGAGATGACATGGGTCACCAGCGCCGGCACGAAGCGTGTGCCGGGCACCAGGCGGGCGAACAGGCGGTAGCTGTCGGACCAGCTCTCCAGCGAGGCCAGCGCGCGTTCCAGGCCGAAGGCGGCCGGGTCGGGCTCGATCTCCCCCGCGGGGAAGGTCAGCAGCGCGCCGCCGTCCTGCAGGTGCCGGGCGCCGGCGCGCAGCGCCGCCATGCGGCCGGACGCGTCCCCGGGCAGGAAGATCAGCTGCCGCGCCACGTGCGGCAGGGCGCGCAGGAAGGGCCGGTCCAGCGCGATCACCCGCAGGTCGGGCCGGTGCGGCAGGCTGGAGAACAGCGCGACGGTGTCCGTCATGCCCGGGTGGTTCGCCAGGATGACCACCGGGCCGTGCGCCGGGACCCGCTCGGCACCCGTCGTGCGCAGGCCCGCCGTCATCTGCGCCATCAGCCAGGCGCTGCCTTGCGACAGGCCGTGCGCTCCCACCCGCCGGTCGAACTCGTGCGCCACCCGGGCGAAGCGGCGCGCCGGGGGCCGCAGCAGGCGGCCGAACGGCGTACCGTGCAGGCGCGAGAGGCCGGCCGAGTCCAGCAGGTCGGCGAGGTTGACGTCGGTGAGCGCGTCGAGGGCGGCCGGCGGCGGGAGGCTCATGGCCGGCGCAGTCTGGCGCACCCGGGCGGATCGCGCAAATCAGCCGGCGCCGACCGACCGCCGCAGCGCCGCGCGCGCCAGCAGCCGGGTCGAGTCGAGCGTGGGCAGCGGCGAGTTGGCGTCGCTCATCACCAGCGGGATCTCGGTGCAGCCCAGCACCACCGCGTCGCAGCCGGCCTGCTTCATGCGGGCGAAGACGCGCTGGAAGCAGGCGACGGCCGCCTCGCGCGGCGGCCCTTCCAGCCCGGGTACCAGCACGTCCATGATCGCGCGCTGGATCTCGTCGCGCTCCGCCTCGGAGGGCCGCAGCCATGCCAGCCCGCGCGCGTCGAAGGCGGCCGGGTAGACCTCGCTGTCGACCAGCCAGCGGGTGCCGCTGATGCCGATGCGCCGCAGGCCCCGGCGCGCCGCCTCGTCGGCCACCACCTCCGCGATGTGCAGCCACGGCTTCGGCGAGCGCGGCGCGACGTGGCCGAAGGCCTGGTGGATGGTGTTGTCCGGGCAGACCAGGAAGTCCGCGCCGATGGCCGCCAGCTTGCGGGCCGATTCGAGCATCAGCTCGCCCACGCCCTGCAGGTCGCCGCGCTCCAGGCAGGCGACGTAGTCGGCCAGCGAGGGGGTGTGCACCGACACCTCCGGGTGCGCGTGCGGCCCGAGCAGCGCCGGGGCCTCGGCGCAGATCGTGCGGTAGCACAGGGCCGCGCCCTCAGCGGAGCAGCCGACGATGCCGATGTGCAGGGGCTTGATTACATTCATTTAAGTCACAAATTATTGGATTACCCGGCCATTAATCTTTGCCGTGGTATCAAATACAGTGTGGTTCGAGCGTCGGCGTCATGCTTGTCGCGCGCACGCGATCCCCTGTTTTCTAGCAACCTTCCGGCGGCCCCGCCGCCCTCCCGTCCGAGAGTCCCCATGACCGAACGCACCACGACCCAGCGCCTGCAGGTGGCGACCGAGCTGTACCGCTTCATCGAAGACAAGGTGCTGCCCACGGTCGGCCTGCAAAGCGAGCCCTTCTGGAAGGGCTTCGATGCCATCGTCCACGACCTCGCGCCCAAGAACGCCGCCCTGCTGGCCGAGCGCGACCGCATCCAGGCCGAGATGGACGCCTGGCACAAGGCCCACCCGGGCCCCGTCACGGACATGCCCGCCTACCGCGCCCACCTGGAGAAGATCGGCTACCTGCTGCCGCAGCCCAAGGGCGTGAAGGCCACGACCGCGAACGTCGATGCCGAGCTGGCCCTGCAGGCCGGCCCGCAGCTGGTGGTGCCGATCCTCAACGCCCGCTACGCGCTCAATGCCGCCAACGCCCGCTGGGGCTCGCTGTACGACGCGCTGTACGGCACCGACGCCATTGCCGAGACCGACGGCGCCGAGAAGGGCAAGGGCTACAACCCGGTGCGCGGCGCCAAGGTGATCGCCTTCGCGCGCGAAGTGCTCGACCAGGCCGCGCCGCTGGAGAACGGCTCGCACAAGGACGCGACCGGCTACAGCGTCAAGGACGGCCAGCTCGTCGTCGCACTGCACAGCAGCAGCACGCGCCTGCAGGACCCGGCCGCCTTCGCCGGCTACCAGGGCGACGCGGCGAACCCCTCGTCGGTGCTGCTGAAGCACAACGGCATCCACCTCGACGTCCAGATCGACCGCAGCACGCCCATCGGCAAGACCGACCCGGCCGGCGTGAGCGACGTGATCGTCGAGGCGGCTCTCTCCACCATCCTCGACCTGGAAGACTCCGTGGCCGTGGTGGACGCGCAGGACAAGGTGCTGGCCTATAGCAACTGGCTCGGCATCCAGCTCGGCACGCTGACCGAGGAGGTGAGCAAGGGCGGCAAGACCTTCACCCGCCGCCTGAACGCCGACCGCGTCTACACCGCGCCCGACGGCAAGGGTGAAGTGAAGCTGCACGGCCGCTCGCTGATGTTCGTGCGCAACGTGGGCCACCTGATGACCAACCCGGCGATCCTGTGGGGCGAGGGCAAGGAGATTCCGGAAGGCATCATGGATGCGGTGATCACCACCGCCATCGCCATGGCCGACCTGCAAGGCAAGGGCGCCGACGGCCTGCGCAACTCGCGCACCGGCAGCATCTACATCGTCAAGCCCAAGATGCACGGTCCGGCGGAAGTCGCCTTCGCCAACGAGCTGTTCGGCCGCGTCGAGCAGTTGCTGGGCCTGCCGGCCGACACCGTCAAGCTGGGCATCATGGACGAGGAGCGCCGCACCAGCGTGAACCTGCAGGCCTGCATCGCCGCCGCGCCGGCGCGCGTGGCCTTCATCAACACTGGCTTCCTCGACCGCACCGGCGACGAGATGCACACCGCCATGCAGGGCGGCCCGATGCTGCGCAAGGGCGACATCAAGAACACCAAGTGGATCGCCGCCTACGAGAAGAACAACGTGCTGACCGGCCTGAACTGCGGCCTGCGCGGCAAGGCGCAGATCGGCAAGGGCATGTGGGCCATGCCCGACCTGATGGCCGACATGCTCAAGCAGAAGATCGCGCACCCCAAGGCCGGCGCCAACACCGCCTGGGTGCCCTCGCCCACCGCCGCCACGCTGCACGCGCTGCACTACCACCAGGTCAACGTGGCCGAGGTGCAGAAGGAGTTGGAGAAGATCGACGCCGAGGCCGAGCGCGACAACATCCTGGGCGACCTGCTGCAGCCGCCCATCACCGCCACGCCGAACTGGACCGAGGCCGAGAAGCAGGCCGAACTGGACAACAACGTGCAGGGCATCCTGGGCTACGTGGTGCGCTGGATCGACCAGGGCGTGGGCTGCTCCAAGGTGCCCGACATCCACGACGTGGGCCTGATGGAAGACCGCGCCACGCTGCGCATCAGCAGCCAGCACATCGCCAACTGGCTGCTGCACGGCGTGGTGACGAAGGAGCAGGTGAACGCCACCTTCGAGCGCATGGCCGCGGTGGTGGACAAGCAGAACGCCGGCGACCCGCTGTACAAGCCGATGGCCGGCCACTTCAAGACCAGCGCCGCCTACCAGGCCGCGCAGGACCTGGTGTTCAAGGGCATCGAGCAACCCAGCGGCTACACCGAGCCGCTGCTGCATGCGTGGCGGCTGAAGGTCAAGGCCGCGGGCTGAGGTGCGTGGCGCCGTGAGCGCGCAGTTCCAGTACGTCGAAGGCCAGGCCCGCCCCGGCTTTGCGGCCCTGCTCGCCGGCTACGAGGCCGACGGCCGGGCGGCCGTGGCGCAGTGCGCGCCGCGGCTGGACGTGCCCTACGGCACGCAGCCGCGCCAGACGCTCGACCTGTTCACCGCAACCGGGCCGGCGCGCGGCGCCCTGCTCTACCTGCATGCCGGCTACTGGCAGTCGCGCGACAAGGCGCTGTTCCGCTTCCTGGCGCCGGGCCTGGCGGCGCTCGGGCTGCACGTGGCGCTGGCCAACTACCCGCTGTGCCCGTCGGTCACGCTGGACGCGCTGACCGAGGCGGTGCGCGAGGCCGTGCCTGCTGTGCTGCGCGAGACCGGCGGGGCACTGCCGCTGGTGGTCGCCGGCCATTCGGCCGGCGCGCACCTGGCGGTGGAGCTGGCGCTGACCGACTGGCCGGCGCGCGGCCTGCCGGCCAGCCCGATCGCGGCGGTGATCGCGCTCAGCGGCATCTATGAACTCACGCCGCTGGTCGACACCACGCTCAACGCCAACCTGCGGCTGGACGCCGCCGCCGCAGCCCGCTGCTCCCCCGTGCGGCGCGTGTGCGGCGGCCTGCCGCCGGCGCTGTTCGCCGTCGGCGGCGACGAGACGCCGGCCTTCCTCGCGCAGAACCGGGACATGCATGCGGCCTGGCAGGCAGCAGGCAATGCCGGCACCTGCCTCGCGCCGGACGGCGACGACCACTTCAGCCTGCTGCGCACCTGGATCTCGCCGGATGCGGCGCTGCACCGGCACACGCGCGCGCTGGTCGAGCGCGCCTGCCCCGCCCGCTGAGCCTCAACCCGAGGCCGGCCGCGCCAGCCGGCGTGCTTCTTCCAGCAGGGCGTCCAGCAGGCGCTGCGCCGGCACGGTGAGCGGAGCGTCGGCGCGCCACATCACGTGCACCGTCGTGGCGGGCAGCGGCTCGCGGATCGGCAGCCGCACCAGCCCCATGCGCGGGCCGTAGTAGTCGAAGAAGCCGTGCGGCATCAGGCCCACGCAGTCGAGTTCGCACAGCACGGCCAGCAAGGTGGAGAAGGACTCGCACACCAGCGGCGTGGCCGGCGCCGCCGTGCCCGCGGGCCAGAGGCCCAGGTGCGCCGGGTCGCCCGGTCCGCCGGCCGGCCCGGTCAGCACCCAGGCGGCGTCCGCCAGCTGCGCCAGGCGCCGCGCGTGCTGCAGCGGATGGCCCTTGCGCGCGGCGACCACCAGGTCGCTGTCGAACAGCGGCTGCATCAGGATGTCGCGGCCGCCGCCCTCGCCGGGCAGGGGGCCGATCGCCAGGTCCAGTTCGCCGGCCCGCAGCTGCGCGAAGGCGCGCGGATAGAGCGTATCCACCAGCCGGATGTGCACCTGCGGCCAGCGCGCGGAAAAGCGCGCCACCGCGCCCGGCACCAGCAGCGCCGCGGCCGCGGGCGACACGCCGACGCCGATCGAGGCATGCGTGCGCTCGACGTGCCAGGCCACCTCCTCGCGCGCCCGGGCGAGCTCGCGCAGCGCGGAGGCGGCGCGCGCGGCCAGCAGCTCGCCGGCGGGCGCCAGGCGGGCGCCCTTGGGCGAGCGCTGCACCAGGGTGGCGCCGAACTCTTCCTCGAGCTGCCGCAGCGCCTTGGTCAGCGCCGGCTGGCTGACGTGCAGCGTCTCGGCCGCCGCGCGCAGGCTGCCGGTCTCGGCCAGGGCCAGCAGCAGGTGCAACTGTTGCATCCGCATCGGGGGTGCCTCCATCGCAATAACCGGAGGTTATCAGCATCAGAAATGGCGAAGCACGGCTGCACGGGCGCTGCCTAGCATCCATGCACGACCTCTAGACCACGGCGGAACCCATGTCCCCACGACGCGCCAGGAACATCCTCTTCATCATGTGCGACCAGCTCCGTGCGGACCACCTGTCCTGCTACGGCCACCCGCGGCTGCACACGCCCCATCTCGACGCGCTGGCCGCGCGCGGCGTGATCTTCGACCGCGCCTACGTGCAGTCGCCGGTGTGCGGCCCCTCGCGCATGAGCTACTACACCGGCCGCTACGTGCAGTGCCACGGCGCGAGCTGGAACTTCGTGCCGCTCAAGGCCGGCGAGCCGACCATCGGCGACCACCTGCGCCCGCTGGGCGTGCGCTCGGTGCTGGTGGGCAAGACGCACATGCGCGCCGACCTGGCCGGCATGTCGCGGCTGGGCATCGACCCGCAGTCGACCGTGGGCGTGCGCATCGCCGAGTGCGGCTTCGACCCCTACGAGCGCGACGACGGCATCCATCCCTACTCCGGCCACGACCCCGACCCGAGCTACAGCGACTACCTGCGCGCCAACGGCTTCGACGGCGAGAACCCGTGGGAGGAGTGGGCCAACGCCACCGTCGACGAGGAAGGGCGCCTGCGCTCGGGCTGGTTCCTCAAGTACTCCAACCGCGCCGCGCGCATCCCGGACGAGCACTCCGAGACGCCCTACATCACGCGCCGCGCGATGGACTTCATCCGCGAGGCCGGCGAGCAGCCGTGGTGCCTGCACCTGTCGTACATCAAGCCGCACTGGCCCTACATCGCGCCCGAGCCCTATGCCAGCATGTACGGCCCCGAGGACGCGCTGCCGGCCGTGCGCAGCGAGCGCGAACGCGCCGATCCGCACCCGGTCTTCCGGGCCATGATGAACCACCGCGTCTCGCGCACCTTCTCGAAGGAAGGCGTGCGCGAGGCGGTCATGCCCGGCTACATGGCGCTGATCAAGCAGATCGACGACCAGATGGGCGTGCTGTTCGCCTTCCTGGAGGAGCGCGGCCTGATGGACGAGACCATGATCGTCTTCTGCGCCGACCACGGCGACTACCTGGGCGACCACTGGATGGGCGAGAAGGACCTGTTCCACGAGCCGGTGATCCGCACGCCGCTGATCGTCTACGACCCGGACCCGCGCGCCGACGCCGCGCGCGGCACGCGCTGCGACGCGCTGGTGGAGGCGATCGACCTGGCGCCCACCTTCCTGGACGTGTACGGCGGCACCGCGCTGCCGCACGCGATGGACGGGCGCTCGCTGCGGCCGCTGCTGTTCGGCCAGCGGCCGGCCGACTGGCGCGAGCACGTGGTGTGCGAGTACGACTTCTCGTTCCAGGAGTCGCGCATCGAGCTGGGCGTGAGGCCGCGCGATGCCTGGATGCGCATGATCTTCGACGGCCGCTGGAAGTACGTGCTGTTCGAGCACTTCCGCCCGATGCTGTTCGACCTGGCCGCCGACCCGAACGAGTTCGAGGACCTGGGCGCCTCCGGGGCGCCCGAGCACGTCGCCGCGCGCGCGCGGCTGCACGAGGCGCTGTTCCGCTGGGCGCGCGCGCCGCGCCAGCGCACCACGGTGGCCGACGGCACCATCGAGTCGGTCGAGGTGCAGCCGCGCATCACCGAGGGCGGCATCCTGATCGGCTACTGGGACGAGCAGGACCTGGCCGACGCGCGCCGCCACTTCAAGCCCCGCTTCGCATCCACCAACCCGCTGGTCAAGTCCACCCTGGACCGCCTGACCTCGCCCCAAGGAGCCCCCACCCATGAATGAAAGCCCCGACATCACGCGCGCGCACACCGGCATGGACGGCGTGTCCTGGAACATCCTGGGCCAGGTGTACGTGCCCAAGCAGATGACCGACGACAGCTTCGCCTGGCACGCCACCTTCCCCGAGGAGACCTTCGTGCCGCCGCACGTGCATCCCGAGCAGGACGAATACATCTACGTGCTGGACGGGCGCATCGACCTGCTGCTGGACGGGCGCACGAGCTCGGCGTCCGCGGGCGACCTGGTGCGCATGCCGCGCGGCCTGCCGCATGCCTTCTTCAACAACTCGGGCAAGCCCGTGACCGCCCTGTTCTGGGCCGCGCCCGCCGGCCGGCTGGTGGAGCTGTACCAGCGCATCCACAACATGGCCAGCCCGGCCGAGGTGGTGCGCGTGGCCGACGAGTACGGCGTCCATTTCTTCCCGCCGGTGTCCTCGGCGGCCTGAGCGCGCACGGGCAGGCAAGGCACACCACAACGGAGACGACCCATGATGACGATGAACCGCCGCGCACTGCTGGGCGCCCTCGGCGCCTGCGCGCTCGCGCAACCCGCCGCGGCCCAGGCCGACTACCCGAACCGCCCCATCCGCATCATCGTCCCGCTGCCGCCGGGCAGCCCGCCGGACGTGCTGGCGCGCGTGGTCGGCGAGCGCCTGCAGCACGAATGGAAGCAACCGGTCGTGGTCGAGAACCGCCCCGGCGCCACCGGGATGATCGGCCTGGACGCGGTCGCCAAGGCGCCGCCCGACGGCTACACCGTGGGCATCATGTTCCTCACGCACACGGTGCTGCCCGCGCTGTTCGGCCGCACGCCCTACGACACGCAGCGCGACCTGGCGCCGCTGGCCAACCTGGCCTGGCTGTACAACGTGCTGGTGGTGCCGGCCGGCTCGCCGGTGCGTTCCGTGCGCGACCTGGTGCAGCGGGCCGGCGCGCAGCCCGACGCGCTCACCTACGGCTCGGGCGGCATCGGCTCGCCGGCGCACCTGCTGGGCGCGGCCTTCTGCCAGACCACCGGCACCCGGATGCTGCACGTGCCCTTCAAGGGGCCTTCCGAATCCGTGCAGGGCCTGCTGGGCGGACAGGTGGACGCGATGTTCGCCACCACCTCGGTGGCCGTGCCGATGGTGCGCGGCGGCAAGCTGCGGCCCCTGGCCGTGACCAGCCCGGCGCGGCTGGCGGCCCTGCCGGAGGTGCCCACCATCGCCGAGAGCGGCATCACCGGCTTCGGGATCCGCGAATGGGAAGGCATCGTCGCCCCCGCCGGCCTGCCCGCCGCGCTGGTCGACAGATGGAGCCGCACCCTCGCGCGCATCATGACGCAGCAGGAGGTCAAGGACCGGCTGCTGGACCTGGGCATGACCGCCGCCGAGCCGGACACGCCCGCCGCGTTCGGCACCCTCATCGGCAGCGAGCTGGACTACTGGTCGAAGCTCGTGAAGAGCGCCGGCCTCAAGGCCCAGTAGCCGGCACCGCCTCGGCCTCCGCGCGCAGCCAGCGCACGAAGTCCTGCGCGTCGGCATTGCCGGCGGCGCGCCTCGCGCTCTCGATGAAGTAGCCGCGCTGCGATGCCGCGCCGGCGCCGAAGGGCGCCACCAGTTGCCCGCCGTGCACCAGTTCGTGCAGCAGCGGCAGCCGGCCGATCACCACGCCCTGGCCCGCCACGGCGGCGGCGACTGCGTCGGCGTACTGGCTGAAGCGCAGCGAGTTCTTCATCCGCAGCTCGGGCAGGCCCATCACCTGCAGCCAGGGCTCCCAGTCGGAGGTCGGGGCCTCGGCGTGGTTCGGCATCTCGATGGCCAGCAGCGTGTGCCGGGCCAGGTCGGCCGGCGTGCGCAGCGTCCCGGCCAGCGCCGGCGCGCACAGCGGCATCACCGATTCCTCGAACAGCGCCGGCCCCGTGCCGCGCGCGATCGGCACGAAGCGCACCGCGAGGTCGAGCCGGTTGCGCTCGAGGTCCTGCACCTCGAGCGTGGCGGACAGGCGCACGTCGACCTGCGGCCGCGTGGCGGTGAAGCGCGCCAGCCGGGGAATGAGCCACAGCGTCGCGAAGCCCGGCGTGCAGGTCAGCGCCACCTGCCGCAGCGGCGGCACCGCACGCAGCCGGGCGGTGGCGTCGCGCAGGCGCTCCAGGCTGTCGACCACCGCACGCTGCAGCACGCGGCCGGCCTCGGTGAGCGCCAGCGCGCGGTGGCGGCGCTCGAACAGCAGCACGCCCAGGCTGGCCTCCAGTTGCTGGATCTGGCGGCTGACGGCCGACTGGGTGAGGCTGAGCTCGCCGGCCGCCTGCGTGAAGCTGAGCGTGCGCGCGGCCGCCTCGAAGCTCCTGAGCAGTTCCAGGGGAGGCAGCGCATGCTCGCTGTTCGCATTCTCTCTACGCATGCAACGAGTTCCGAATGATCGCGTGAACAGCGGTGCCATGCTCACTATATTCATTCTCATTGCGAATGCAAAAGGAGCACCCCATGGCGACCGATCCGAACCGCTTCCAGCTCGGCCTGCCCGCCCGGGCGATCTTCACGCTGCCCGACGGCGCCGGCGTCGGCATCACCTGCCGCAGCGGCAGCGTGTGGGTGACGATGGACCGCGACCCGCGCGACATCGTGCTCGCGCCGGGCGAGCGCTTCGAGGGCCGCGAGCACCGGCGCATGCTGGTGTCGGCGCTCGAGGCGTCGTGCATCAGCGTCTCGGGCACGCGCCCCGCCGCACTGCCGCTGGCCGCGCCGGCCGCAGTGCCCCGGCAGTTCGGGCAGCCGGGGCTGTGCCCGGCCTGAGCCGCGGGCGGCGCGCCGGCCTCAGGGCGCCGGCATCGCGGGCGCCGTGCGCGCCTGCGGCATCCGCGCGAAGGCCAGAGCGCCGGCGGCCAGCATCGCCGCCACGGTGAGGAAGGCGGCGCGCAGCGGCTCGATGCCCTGCTGCGCGGCCCAGGTGGCGACCGCGCCGGTGAGCCACTGCATCAGCGCCACGCCGAGGAACATGGCGGTGTTGAGCAGCGCGATGGCGCGCCCGGTGACGGCCGCCGGGTAGGAAGACTTGACGTAGGCGTACTGCAGCACGTTGTAGCCCGACAGCAGGCCGTAGAAGACGGGCAGGACGATGTCGATCCACAGGTGCCCGGTGAGCGCCATGACGGCGAACAGGGCGGCACCCAGGCCGGCGCAGGCCGCCATCCAGCGCGGCCGGCGGGCGCGCCCCGGGTCCAGCCGGCCGAACAGCGAGGGGCCGACGATGCCCGTCAGCGTCATCGCCAGCGCGACGTTGCCGCTGGCCACCAGCGACAGCGCATGCCGGTCGTGCAGCATCGGCCCGAGCCAAAGGCCGCGCAGCGTGATGAAGGCGGCATACGACACGGCGGCGAAGCACAGGATGCCGCGGGTGTGCGGCAGGCGCAGCAGCGGCAGCATCTCGCGCAGCGCCTGGCGCAGCGAGGGCCGGGCGCCGCCGCCAGTGGCGTCGTCCTGCGCCGGCCGCGGCGGCGCCGGCTCGCGCACGCGCCAGTACACGGCCAGCCAGGCCAGCAACGCCACGCCGCCCAGCGCCACGTAGCCGGCGCGCCACGAGAAGGCCTCGATCAGCCACGCCAGCGGCGTGCCGGTGAACAGGATGCCGAGGCCGGAGATGCTCATCGCCAGCCCCGACATGGCGGTGAAGCGCTCGGCCGCGAAGTGCCGCGCGATGAACACGGTGCAGGCCAGGAAGGCGGGCGCGCAGCCGATGCCGATCAGCGCCTGCCCCAGCACCAGCGCGCCGAAGCCCGGCGCGAAGGCGCACAGCGCGGCGCCGCCGACGGCCATCGGGAACGCACACAGGACGGTGCGGCGCACGCCGTACAGGTCCAGCGAGAGCCCCATGGTGATCTGCAGCAGGCCGAAGCCCAGGTGGAAGGCGCTGGACCACAGGCCCAGCTGCCGGGCGCTCAGCCCGTAGGCGGAGATCAGCGGCGTGGCCATCATCGCGCCCAGGGTGCGGAAGGCCTGGCTGAGCGCGAAGGCGCAGGCCAGCGCGATCAGCATGTGGAGCAGGGGATCGCGCCAGCCCGTGCGGGCGGACGGCGGCGTGGCGGCGGGGGGCGGCTTGGAAGGAGGCAAGGGGGCGATGGTACGAAGTCCGGCGGGAACGGGTTGGCCGCACGCGCGCGGCGCAGCAGAATCGCGCCATGCCTGTGCCGGAACCTGCCGTGAACACCGCCCGCTGCCCCCTGTGCGGTGCCGGCAACGGCTGCGCGATGGCCGCGCCGCGCGCGCCCGGCGAGGCCATGCCCCGCTGCTGGTGCATGGACGCCGACTTCCCCGATGCGCTGCTGCGCCGCGTGCCGCCGGCGGCACGCGGGCGCGCCTGCATCTGCGCGCGCTGCGCCGCCGAAGCGGCCCGCGCCCCCGTCCACGGAGACTGCACATGACCACCGCCCCCAATGCCTTCTACGCCCAGTCCGGCGGCGTCACCTCGGTGATCAACGCCTCGGCCTGCGGCGTGATCGAGACGGCGCGCCACCACCCGGGGCGCATCGGCACGGTGTACGCCGGGCGCAACGGCATCCTCGGCGCGCTGGCCGAGGACCTGATCGACACGGGCGCCGAGCCGGCCGAAGCCATCGCCGCGCTGCGCTTCACGCCGGCCGGCGCCTTCGGCTCCTGCCGCTACAAGCTCAAGTCGCTGGAGGACAGCCGGCGCGAGTACGAGCGGCTGATCGAGGTGTTCCGCGCGCACGGCATCGGTTATTTCTTCTACAACGGCGGCGGCGATTCGGCCGATACCTGCTTCAAGATCAGCCAGCTGTCGCAGGCCATGGGCTACCCGCTGGCCGCGATCCACGTGCCCAAGACCATCGACAACGACCTGCCGCTGACCGACTGCTGCCCCGGCTTCGGCTCGGTGGCCAAGTACGTCGCGGTGTCGACGCTGGAGGCCTCGCTCGACCTGCGCTCGATGGCCGCCACCTCCACCAAGGTGTTCGTGATCGAGGTGATGGGCCGCCATGCCGGCTGGATCGCCGCGGCCGGCGGCCTGGTGGCCGGCCACGGCATCCCGGTGGCGGTGCTGTTCCCCGAGGTCGCGTTCGACCGCGAGCGCTTCCTGGCGCGGGTGGATGCGCTGGTGCGCGAGCACGGCTGCTGCACGGTGGTGGTGTCAGAGGGCTGCCGCCACGCGGACGGCGGCTTCCTGGCCGAGCAGGGCGCGCGCGACGCCTTCGGCCACGCGCAGCTGGGCGGCGCCGCGCCGGTGGTGGCGCAGATGGTCAAGGCGGCGCTGGGCCACAAGGTGCACTGGGCGGTGGCCGACTACCTGCAGCGCGCGGCGCGCCACGTGGCCTCGCGCACCGACGTCGAGCAGGCCTATGCGGTGGGCCGCCACGCGGTGGAACTGGCGCTGGCCGGGCAGAACGCCGTGATGGCCGCGATCGAGCGCACCGGCGACGCGCCCTACGCCTGGCAACTGGCCAGCGTGCCGCTGGCGGAGGTGGCCAACGCCGAGCGCACCATGCCGCGCGAGTTCATCAGCGAGGACGGCTTCGGCATCACCGAGGCGGCGGTGCGCTACCTGCAGCCGCTGATCGAGGGCGAGGACTACCCGCGCTACCGGCAGGGCCTGCCGGTCTACGCCGCGCTGAAGAACACGCCGGTGCCGAAGAAGCTGCCCGCCTTCACGCCGGGCTGAGCGGCGCCGGCGCCTCGGCCGGCGGCGAGGTGGCAACAGCGGCCGCCGTGTCCTCGCGCTGCGCCGTGATCACCTCGTGGATGAACTGCAGCTTGCCCACCGCCGCGCGCGGCAGCACGAAGGGGTAGAAGTCCGGCTGGCCCATGCTGCGCGACAGCTCGTTGAGCACGCCGGTCAGGCGCACCCAGCCGTTGAGGAAGTCCAGGAAGCGGCCGGCGTCGGGATGCTCGGGCTGCCACAGGTCGGCAGGCCCGAAGAGGTCGCTGGTCAACTCGACGTTGGTGGCATTGATGCCGAAGCTCAGGGCCGTGTCGGCGGTGTCGGCCATGTGCAGGTAGTGGGCCCAGGTCTCGGCCCAGTCCTCCCAGGGATGGGTGCTGGCGTAGCTGGTCACGTAGCGCAGCGCCCAGTCGGCCGGCGGGCCGTTGTCGTAGTGGTGGCGCAGGGCGGCGGCATAGTCCTGCGTCTCGTCGCCGAAGAGCTGGCGGAAGCCCTCCAGCCAGGGCGTGTCCTGCACCAGCACGTTCCAGTAGAAGTGGCCGATCTCGTGGCGGAAGTGGCCCAGCAGCGTGCGGTAGGGCTCGCGCATCTCGGCGCGGATGCGTTCGCGCACGGCGTCCTCGGCCTCCTCGGCATTGAGCGTGACGACGCCGTTGTGGTGGCCCGTCATCACCGGCGCCTGGCCCGGCACGCTGCCGAGGAAGTCGAAGGTCATGCCGTGCGCCGGATCGACGAAGCGCGTGCGCACCGGCAGCCCCAGCGCCAGCAGCTGCGAGAGCAGGCGGCGCTTGGCGCGCTCCAGCTTGCGCCACAGTTCGTCGTTGCCCGGCACCGACAGGTCCGGAATGGTGCGGGTGGTGCTGCAGGCCAGGCAGAAGCCCTCCGCCAGGCCGTGGCTGTGCGCCTCGGCCGCGGCGCTCAGGGGCGGCACCGGCACCATCCAGTTGCAGCCGGCGGCGGTGAGGAAGTTGGCGCAGCGCCGGTAGGCCTGGCCGCCGGGCTGGTCGAACACGGTGTACGCGTCGGGCTCGGCCGCGGGGGCCAGCGACACCACGCCCAGGCGCTCGATCACGTAGCCCAGCGGCGTGCCGCAGGCCAGGCACTGGCTGTTGCCCAGGTACACCGGCCGCCCGCACTGGCACACGTAGGCGCGGCTGACGGTGGGCGCGGCGAGTTCCTCGGCCGGCGTGCCGGGGACTGCGGCGTCGGCCGCCGGTGATGGCTCGGGGGTGGACATGCGCACGATTGTGCCGCCCGCATCGGCGGCCCCCGGGCAGGCGAAGCCGATATGCTTGTAGGACGCCGCTCTGCCTTCCGATGACCTCCCTGGACCCCACACCGCTGCCGGCGACCGCCGGCTCCCTGCGCGAACGCTACGGCGAGCGGTACCGCTGGCTGCTGCTGCTGTCGGTCATGGTCGGGGTGATGGCCTCGATCATGTCCTCGACCATCGTGAACGTGGCGATCCCGGGGCTGAGCCAGCACTTCCGGCTCGGCCAGGAGCGCGCCCAGTGGGTCAGCTCCGGCTTCATGGTGGCGATGACGGTGTCGATGCTCACCACGCCCTGGCTGCTGGGCCGCTTCGGCTACCGGCGCACCTACGTCGGCTGCATGGTGCTGCTGCTGGCCGGCGGGCTGCTGGGCGGGCTGGCGCAGCACTTCGCGCTGGTGCTGGCGGCGCGCGTGGCCGAGGGCCTCGCGGCCGGCGTGGTGCAGCCGATCCCGGCCATCATCATCCTGCGCGCCTTCGCGCCGCACGAGCAGGGCCGCGCCAGCGGCATCTTCGGCATGGGCGTGGTGCTGGCGCCGGCCGTGGGGCCCAGCATCGGCGGCGTGCTGGTGGACCTGTTCGGCTGGCGCTCGATCTTCTTCATGGTGGTGCCCTTCTGCCTGGTCGCCTTCTGGCTGGCCTGGAAGTTCGTGCCGGCGACGGCGCCCGGCGGCGCGACGGCGGCGCGCGGCGTGCGGCTGGACTGGCGCGGCATGCTGGTGGCGACCTTCGGCACGCTGTGCCTGCTCAACGGCCTGGTGGAGCTGCGCGGCGACGCGCCGGCGCAGGCCGCGCTGCTGCTGGCGCTGGCGGCGGCCGCGCTGGCCGTGTTCATCGCCTGGGAGCGCAGGCTGGCCAAGGCCGGCCCCGGGCACGAGCCGCTGATGGACGTGGGCCTGTTCGGCTTCCGCCAGTTCGCCATGGGCACGGTGGTGGCCTTCATCTACGGCACGGCGCTGTTCGGCTCGACCTACCTGCTGCCGGTGTACATGCTGGTGGCGCTGCAGCTGTCGGCCTCGCACGTGGGCACCATCATGCTGCCGGCCGGCATCGTGCTGGCCCTGGTCATCCCCGTCGTGGGCCGGCTGGCCGACCGGCAGCCCACCTGGCTGCTGGTGGGCGTGGGGCTGGCGCTGCTGGCGGCCTCCTTCGCGCTGATGCCGGTGGTGGACCTGGCCGCCCCGCTGTGGCTGCTGGTGCTGTTCACCGCCATCGGCCGGGTCGGCCTGGGCTTCATCCTGCCCTCGCTCAACCTCGGCTCGATGCGGCCGCTGCCGAGGACGCTGATCCCGCAGGGCGCCAGCGCCATCAGCTTCCTGCGCCAGCTCGGCGGGGCCGCGGGCGTGAGCCTGTGCGCGGTGGTGCTCGAATGGCGGCTGGCCGCGCACGGCGACTCGCTGGCCCACCCCGCCACCGGGCCGGCGCGGCTGGCGGCGTTCAACGAGGTGTTCCTGCTCCTGGCCGCGCTGAGCCTGCTGGCGATGTGCGCGGCCTGGCAACTGCGCGAGCAGCCGGCCGCCGCCGACACCCCCCGCGAGGGAGGCTGATCGACGCCATGTGCCAACTTCTGGGAATGAACTGCAACGTGCCGACCGACGTGCAGTTCAGCTTCACGGGCTTCGCGCAGCGCGGCGGGCGCACCGACCACCATGCCGACGGCTGGGGCATCGCCTTCTTCGAGGACCGCGGGCTGCGCCACTTCGTCGACCACCAGCCGGCCTGCGATTCGCCGGTGGCCGGGCTGATCCGCCGCTATCCGATCAAGAGCCGCAATGTCATCGCCCACATCCGCAAGGCCACGCAGGGCGCCGTCAACCTGCAGAACTGCCATCCCTTCGTGCGCGAGCTGTGGGGCCGCTACTGGGTGTTCGCGCACAACGGCGACCTGAAGGACTTCCGCCCCCGGCTGCACGGCCACTTCCGCCCGGTGGGCAGCACCGACAGCGAGCACGCCTTCTGCTGGCTGATGCAGGAGCTGGCCAAGTCGCATGCCGGCGTGCCCAGCGTGCCCGAGCTGACGCTGACCCTGCGCGAGCTGGCGCCGCGCATCGCACGGCACGGCACCTTCAACTTCATGCTGTCCAACGGGCAGGCCCTGTGGGCGCACGCGTCCACGCACCTGTGGTCCATCGAGCGGCGACACCCCTTCACCGAGGCGCGGCTGGCCGACGAGGACCTGTCCATCGACTTCGCCCAGCACACCACGCCCAGCGACCGGGTGGCGGTGGTGGTGACGACGCCGCTGACCACCAACGAGACCTGGCAGCCCTTCGCGGCCGGCGAGCTGCGGGTGTTCCAGGACGGCTGCCGGCTCGGCGGCTGACGCGGGCCGGCCCTTCGCCGGCCGCCGCGGCGTTGCGCGGGCGCCTCATCCCGATACTTTCTTTCGGCTTTTCGGCGAAGCGGCGCGCCAAAGTATCACGATGGCGTTGATCGAAAGGAAACAATAACGGTTCTCATTCGAATCTAAAGTGCGCGCCATCATGCCGTCCCACCTCTTCGCCCCGCGGCCGCTGGCCGCCGCGCTCTTCCTGGCCGTCCAGGCCCTGGCCGCCTCGGCCCAGACACCGGCGTCCGATCCCGCGCCGGCCGCCGCCCAGGACACCCTGAGCACCGTGACGGTGGAGGCCAGCGCCGACGCCTCCGCCGAGGGCCTGGCCAAGCCCTACGCCGGCGGCCAGGTGGCACGCGGCGGGCGGGTCGGCATCCTGGGCACGCAGGACACGATGAGCACGCCGTTCAACGCCACCAGCTACACCAACGAACTGATCCAGGACCAGCAGGCCAAGAGCGTGGCCGACGTGCTGCTCAACGACCCCTCGGTGCGCGCCGCGCGCGGCTTCGGCAACTTCCAGGAGCTGTACATGGTGCGGGGCTTCCAGCTCGGCTCCGACGACATCTCCTACAACGGCCTGTACGGCATGCTGCCGCGCCAGTACGTCGCCTCCGAGTTCTTCGAGCGGGTGGAGGTGTTCCGCGGCGCCAGCACCTTCCTCAACGGCGCCGCGCCCGGCGGCAGCGGCATCGGCGGCGCGATCAACCTGCTGCCCAAGCGCGCACCCAACGAGCCGCTCACCCGGCTGGGCTTCGGCATCCAGTCCGGCGGCCAGGGCTACGCCTCGCTGGACTTCGCGCGCCGCTTCGGGCCCGACCAGAGCACCGGCATCCGCATCAACGCCGTGCGCCGCGACGGCGGCACCGGCGTGGACGACGAGCACCGCGAATTGAGCGCGCTGGGCGTGGGCCTGGACTGGCGCAGCCGGCGCGTGCGCATCTCGGCCGACTTCGGCTACCAGGACCACCAGATCGACCAGGGCCGGCCCAACGTGACGCCGGGCGCGACCTTCCCCGTGCCGCGCCCGCCAAAGTCCGACGCCAACTACGCGCAGCCGTGGAGCTTCTCGAAGGAGAAGGACCTGTTCGCCACCGTGCGCAGCGAGTTCGACGTGACCGACAGCGTCACCCTCTGGGCCGCCGCCGGCGTGCGCCGGGGCAAGGAGCACAACGAGCTGGCCAACCCGACGATCCTGAACCCGCAGGGCCTGATGTCGAGCTACCGCTTCGACAACGTCCGCAAGGACGACGTGGGCACCGGCGAGGTCGGCGCGCGCGCCAGCTTCGCCACCGGGCCGGTCAAGCACACGCTGACGGTCTCGGCCGCCACGTACGACAACAAGCGGCGCAACGCCTACGCCTATTCGGCCTTCGGCGGCCTGCGCGACCTGCTGTACTCGCACTACGACAGCGACGAGCCGCTGGCCGACGCCACCACCGCCGGCGGCGACATGGCCAACCCGCTGGTGCAGGCGCGCTACCGCTCCAGGAGCATCGCCATCGCCGACACGATGTCCTTCGCCGACGACCGGGTGCTGCTCACCCTCGGGGCGCGGCGGCAGAACATCGAAAGCAAGACCTACAGCTACACCACCGGCCTGTTCAGCGCCGGCTACGAGGCCGCGCGCACCACGCCGGTGGTGGGCATCGTGGTCAGGCCGACGAAGGAGATCTCGCTGTACGCGAACTACATCGAGGCGCTGATCCCCGGCGAGACGGCGCCGTCGACGTCGGGCGGGGCCGTGGTGATCAACGGCGGCGAGGTGTTCGCCCCCTACCGCTCCAAGCAGAAGGAAGTGGGCGCCAAGTACGACGGCGGCAGCCTCGGCGGCGCGCTGTCCTTCTTCCAGACTTCGCAGCCGCAGTACTTCGTGCAGAACGGCGCGTTCGGCCCCAACGGCGAGCAGGTCAACCGCGGCATGGAGCTGTCGGTGTTCGGCGAGCCGCTCAAGGGCCTGCGCGTGCTGGGCGGCCTGACGATGATCGACGCGCAGCAGCGCGCGACGGCGGGCGGCGCCTACAACGGCAACACCGTCATCGGCGTGCCCAGGTCGCAGCTCAACATCGGTGCCGAGTGGGACGTGCCGGGCGTGCCGGGGCTGGCACTGAGCGCGCGCGTCATCCGCACCTCCAAGCAGTTCGTCAACGCCGCCAACACGCAGCACATCCCCGACTGGACGCGCCTGGACCTCGGCGCGCGCTACCTGATGGACATCGGCAACGGCCGCCTGCTCACCCTGCGCGCCCGCATCGACAACGTGGCCGACAAGTCCTACTGGGCCTCGGCCGGCGGCTACCCCGGCTCGAACTACCTGGTGCAGGGCAACCCGCGCACCTTCATGCTCAGCGGCAGCATCGACTTCTGACCTAGGGCCTGTTAACGCTATGGAAGGGGTCGCGAAGCTCGCCACAGCCTGCCCCTGTAGGCGCGCGACGCCGTGCGTGCGTCGGCACGCACAAGGAGCGCAACG
>NZ_JBIQNC010000081.1:0-19799 GCF_044462705.1 Xenophilus sp. | reverse complement strand
ACCTGCTTGCGCTGCAGGTTTTCCTGCGAGCCGCACAGGTTGCAGGGGATGATCGGGAAACCTTTCGCCTCGGCGTACGCCGCGATGTCGTCCTCGCGCACGTAGGCCAGCGGGCGGATCACCACGTGCTTGCCGTCGTCGCTGAGCAGCTTCGGCGGCATGCCGCTGAGCTTGGCGTGGAAGAACAGGTTGAGGAAGAACGTGGCGACCATGTCGTCGCGGTGGTGGCCGAGCGCGATCCTGGTGAATCCCTGCTGCGCGGCATAGGTGTACAGCGCGCCGCGGCGCAGGCGCGAGCACAGCGAGCACATGGTCTTGCCTTCCGGGATCACCCGCGACACGACCGAGTAGGTGTCCTGTTCGAGGATGTGGAAATCCACCCCGAGCGAGCGCAGGTAGTCCGGCAGCACGTGCTCCGGGAAGCCCGGCTGCTTCTGGTCGAGGTTCACCGCGGTGATCGAGAACGAGACCGGCGCCTTCTTCTGCAACTGCAGCAGGATGTCGAGCAGGGTGTAGCTGTCCTTGCCGCCGGACAGGCACACCATGACCTTGTCGCCGTCCTCGATCATGCCGAAGTCGGCGATCGCGCGGCCGACCTGGTGGCGCAGGCGCTTGGCCAGCTTGGCCTGCTCGCGGCGCGCGCGCTGGGCGACCGGGGCGGGCTCGGCGAGGGGCAGGATCGAGGTCATGCGCGGGGGTACGGCGGCGGGCCGGGAATTGTAGCGCCCCGGTCCTGCCGGTCGCGCCCGGTTCGGGCTAAAGTGCCCTCGTGCAACCGCCCACCGACCCCGCCGAGCTTGCGCAACTGGCCGAACGCGTCGCCGCGTTGCGGCGCGAGCACCGCGAGCTGGACGACACCATCGCGCGGATGCAGGCGGACATCGCCGCCGACGAGCTCGCGGTGAAGCGGCTGAAGAAGCGCAAGCTGCAGCTCAAGGACCTGATCGCGAAGCTGGAAAGCGCGCTGATCCCCGACGAGCCGGCCTGATCATTCCCCCGGGGGCGAAATCGCCTCCGGGCTGATCTTCTCGATCGTGTGCCGCAGCTCGCGGCCGAGGATGATCTTGGCGTCGCGCGCCCACGCGGTGAGGCGCTCGTCGAAGACCAGCTTGGAATTTTCGTCCGGCCACACCAGGCCCAGCTCCTTGAGCTTCTGGATGAAGCCGCGGAACAGCGAGCGGTCGAAGAACTCCGGTGCCGCCGGCGCGTACAGCAGGCTCAACCGCTGCGCCGCGAGCTGGCACAGGCGTTCCAGTTCGCCCGCCCCGAGCGTGCCGGGGCCGTTCTTGGCCAGCACCGAGATGGCGATGTAGTAGCGCTCGAAGGCCTGCTGCAGCGGATGGCCGATCGCGCGCAGGCGGAACACCTCGTCGCTCTGGCCCGAATTGCGGGCGAGGATCCCGCCGTCGTCGTCGCTGACCTGGTCCAGCCGAGCATGGCTCGGCTCTACGAGCTCGAGCAGGCCTTCGCGGATGAACACGTCGATGGTCCGGTCCAGGCGCGCGCCGAATTCCTCCTGCGTCCACGGCAGGAACAGTTCCGACTGCAGGAACGGATACACCGCCTGGCCCAGCCGCAGCACCATCCGCCGCGGCATCCGCCGGTTGTGCTGGAAGCAGTTGGCGATCCAGCCGGCCGAGGTGAACAGGTGCAACACGTTGTTGCGGTAGTAGCTGAGCAGCACCGCTTCCTCGCCCTGCACCCCGATCACGTCGCCCAGCGGGTGCGTGGTGCGGGTGAGCAGGCCGATCTCCTCGCCGTGGGCGACGATCTGCTCGGGCGTGTGCGGGGTCACGGTGACCCGGTCGCCGTAGGGCACTTCGGCCAGTAGCGTCTTCGACAGCGCGATCTGCGCCAGCAGGTCGGATTCGCCCATGGCGTGCTTGGGCGTGGACAGCAGCGCCAGCGCCAGCAGGTTGACCGGGTTCACGTCCGCGGCGCGGTTGATGTTCTCCTGGATCCTCTGCGCGGTGGCGTCCACCGTCTCCGCCAGCCACGCCGGTCGGTCGTCGTCGGGCACCGGGGAGCCGTCCCATTCCGGCGCGTGCTCGGCGAGCATGTCCGCCAGCGGGATCGGCTCGCCGAAGTTCACCACCACCTGCCCGTAGTTGCTGCGCAGCACCTTCGGGATCCCGAGCAGCACGCCGAGGATCGACTCGCTTTCCTTGGGCTTGCCGCTCAGCTCGTCGAGGTAGCTGCTGCCTTCCATCAGCTTCTCGTAGCCGATGTAGACTGGCTGGAACAGCACCGGGCGGGTTGGCTGGCGCAGGTAGGCGCGCACGGTCATCGCCAGCGAGCCGCCCTTGGGCTGCAGCAGTCGCCCGGTGCGCGAGCGCCCGCCCTCGATGAAGTATTCGATGGAGTAGCCGCCGGCGACGAGCTGGGCCATGTACTCGCGGAACACCGCCGAGTACAGCGCGTTGCCGCGGAAGCTGCGCCGGGCGAAGAACGCGCCGCCCTTGCGCAGCAGGGTGCCGATCACCGGCAGGTTGAGGTTGACCCCGGCGAAGATGTGCGGCGGCACGATCCCGCGCGTGTACAGCAGGTAGCTGAGCAGCAGGTAGTCCATGTGGCTGCGGTGGCAGGGCACGTAGACCACTTCGTGCCCGGGCGCCGCCTGCTTCAGGGTGTCCAGGTGGTGGACCAGCACGCCGCGGTAGATCCGGTTCCAGACCGGGGTCAGCAGGAACGAGACCGAGCGCACGACCGGGTGCGAGTAGTCGGCGGCGATCTCGTAGGCGTATTCGTGCGCCTTCTTCCAGGCGTCGTCGCCGCGCTTGCCGGCGCGCTTGTCGCGGCGGCGCTGGTCGGCGATCGCCTCGCGCACCTGTTCGGACGCGAGCACCTTGTCGATCAGCAGGCGACGCGTGGACAGATCGGGGCCGATCACCGCCTCGCGGATCCGGTGGAAGTGGGTGCGCAGCACCCGCGACAGCTTGCGCACGGTGCGCTCGGCGCCCAGCGCCTCGGCCTGCGCCTCGTCGACCACGTTGCGCAGCGAGATCGGGGTGGCGAACTGCACCTGGGTGTCGCGGCCGTTGAGCAGGATCGCCAGCAGCCGGCGGAAGCGGCCGACCAGCGCCCAGTTCTCCGAGAACAGCACCGAGAACCAGCCGCTCTGCTTGTCCGGCGAGCGGCCGACGAAGATGGAGACCGGGACCAGCTGCACGTCCAGCGCGGGGTCGGCGCGGTGCGCCTCGAGCAGGCGCGCCAGCGAGTCCGAATGCGACTTCACCGGCACCGGGCGCTTGTTGGTGGCCAGGCTGGCGGCGCGCTCCAGGGTGCTGCCGGCGTTGCGCCGCGACAGCGCCACGTAGGCGCGCTTGCGGCCGAGCGGATCGCCGGGCAGCGGGCGCAGCGGCGAGGGCATGCCGACCTGGCGGCAGGCGCGGTCCAGGATCAGGGCATTGGACAGCCCGTAGTCCTCGAGCACGTAGCAGACCGGGCGGCCATCGCTGCCGGGGCCTTCCTCCGGCTGGATCTTCAGCCCGATCCAGGGCGCGAGCAGGCCGCCGAGCAGGCGCGACCACCACGGCGGGCGCACGGGCGCGCGGCTGGCCGGGGGGCGCGGCGGCGCCGGTGGCGGCGGGGCATCGCCGGGCGCGCCGGGGGACGGCGGCTCGGGCAGGTCGCCGAACGGCAGGGTCGGTTGGGTGGGCATTGCCGGCATTATCGCCGAGCGGCCCCCGTGTCGCCGCCCACGGCGGCCTCGGCGTGGCGCAGGAAATCCTCCAGGTACCAGCGCCCGTCGATCCGCCGCAGCGAGACCACGGTGTCGATGTCCTGGCCGGCGAAGCGGTAGCGCATCCGCACCCGGGCGCGGTCGCCGGTCTGCTGCTGCAGGCTCGCGTCGAGGGTCGCCAGGTCGGCGTCCAGGTCGAGCCCGTAGCGGGCCAGCACGGCCTTGAAGGCGACCGCGAACCCGCCGACCTTGCGCAGGCTCGCCTCCATCCCCGCCTTGCGGAAGTCGTCCTCCGAGGCGAGTCCGGTGCGGCGGGCGGCCGCGGCGAGCTGGCCGATCGACTGGCTCGCGCGCTTCGGGTCGGACAGCGGCGCGCGCGCGCCCCAGGCGCTGGCCGCGGCCACCAGCTGGGTGTAGTGCTGCTTTTCGTCCTCGCTGTAGCCGGCATCCTGCTCGAGGTACTGGGCACCGAACAGGCCGAGCGAGGTCGCGGTGCTGCGCAGTTCGCGCGCGGCGCCGGCGAACTGGCGGTCGAAGATCTCCTGGTACCGCGCCTCCGACCCGGGCCTGGCCAGCGCCGCCAGGATCGCGGGCAGGCGCTCGCCGAACGGCAGCTCGTCCAGCGGCCAGCGGGTGCGGCCTTCGGCCCAGGCCTGGCGCAGGCGGGCGTGCAGTTCCGGCGGCACCGCTTCGCTGGCGAAGGCCTCCAGCTCGTTCGCGCGCAGGTGCGCGGTGAGCTGGCGCACGGCCTGGGCCGGGCGGGTCGCGGCCAGCGGCCGCTGCGCCGGTGCCTGCTCGCCGCCCTCGGGCGCCGGGCGGCAGGCCGCCAGCATGGCGGCGAGGCCCAGGATCAGGATGGCGATGGCGATGGCGGGACGCGGCGGATGGCGCATGCGGGAGGCGCCCCTCCCAGGCGCAAGCCGCATCTTGGCAAAGAAAAGGAGGCCGGTGGCCTCCTCAAGTCCGGCGCAGCCGGAGGACAGTCAGTTGTGGCATGGCTCCGGCCGAAGCCGGACGGGAGCAGGCTACCCCGCCCGGCAAGCTGATGCAATACCTGAAATTCACAGGCATAACTTGCTGATATCAGTGTTCTTTTGCGTCCAGCGCGGCCTGCTTGGCGGCGCGCCGCTGGCGCTCGGACAGGGACCACTCGTTGTTGAACAGGGCCGGCTCCCAGGAGCCGTAGACCGGGTTCGGCAGCACCCACCAGCGCTCGCCGATCCAGCCCGCGTAGGGGGCGATGGCGGCGGCACGGCCGGCGCGGCTGTTGCTCGGGATGTCCACGAAGTCGCCGACCTGGTCGCCGAACTGCATCAGCACGCGGTACCGGCGGCCGACCTGCTCGCGGCGGCAGCCCTTGTCCGAGCCGGTGCCTTCGCAGCCCTCGACCACGGTGCCCTTGCCCAGGAACTGGGCGCCGCTGTCGACCGGGAAGCCGGCGGCGCGCAGGTTGTCCACGGTCGCGGGGCCCTGGGCCACGGTGCGGTTGCTGACGTAGAACACGGTCACCCCGCGGCGGGCCGCTTCGGCCAGGAACTCGGCCGCGCCCGGCAGCGCCGGCGCCGCGCGCTGGCGCACCCAGTCGTCCCAGCCGGCCTCGTCGAAGCTGCCGCCGCCGCGGATCAGCCGCGCCTGGTGGGCGGAGTTGTCGAGCACGGTCTCGTCGACGTCGACGATGATCGCCGGCGGCAACCCGGCCGGGTCGTTGTCGCGGTCTTCCCGCGGCAGCGCGTCCCAGGCGGGATCGGCCAGCGCCTGCTCCAGGTAGCGGCCGGCGGCGCGGTACACCTCGCGGGTGATCAGGTCGCGCTCGACCGAGGTCTGGTACCAGACGGTGGCGTTGAGGCTGTCGTCCGGCAGCGGTCCCTGTTCGATGGGCGCGGCGGTGACGGCGGGCGTGGCGGCCTTGTGAGTCTGCACGCTGACGCAGCCGCCCAGCAGCGCGGCGGACAGCAGGACGAAGACGGGAGTGGCGCGCATCGGCATTCCTTGGGAACGGGGATGCCAGGATTGTAGGGCCGACCCGTAGAGCCGACCCGTCGACCCGTAGAGCCGACCCATGGTCGGCTGATCCGGGAAGCAGCCGACCATGGGTCGGCTCTACGCTCCGGTGGTCAGCCGCCCAGCAACTCGCGGATCGCCGCGAAGCCCGCGTTCGCCCGTTCCGCCTTGCGTTCGGCATCGGCGACCGGATCCGCGCCATCGCGCTGCACTTCGGCCGCGGGCAGCTCGTCGAGGAAGCGGCTCGGCGCCAGCCGCAGCTTTTCGCCCCAGCGCTGCGCCTGGCGCGCGTGCGAGAGCCACAGCGCCTGCTTGGCCCGGGTGATGCCGACATAGAGCAGGCGCCGCTCCTCGTCGAGGCGGCCCTCCTCGAGGCTGGCCTCGTGCGGCAGGTTGCCGTCCTCCAGGCCGACGATGAACACGAAGCGGAACTCCAGGCCCTTGGCCGCGTGCAGGCTCATCAGCCGCACCTGGTTGCCGGCATCGCCCTTGTCCGCGTGCGAGAGCAGCGCCAGCGCCGCGGCAAGTTCGCCCGGGCCGGCGTTGCGCCCGCCATCGAACCAGTCGGCAAGTTCGTCCAGGTTGCGCCGGCGCGCCTGGAACTGCGCCTCGTCCTTGCACTGCGCGCGCAGTTGCCCGAGCAGGCCGCTTCGCTCGTTGAGCCTGCGCACCAGCTCGGCCGGCGGCAGGCGCGCGGCGTCCGCACGCAGGCCGCGGACGATGCCGGTGAATTCCTGCAGCGCATTGCCCGAGCGCGCCGGCAGCTGCTTCAGCAGCGCGATCGACTCGGCCGCGCGCGCCAGCGGCAGGTGCGCGTGCTGCGCCAGTTCCGCCAGCTTCGCCAGGGTCGTGCCGCCGACCCCGCGCGAGGGCGACGCCACCGCGCGCAGGAACGCCGCGTCGTCGTCCGGGTTCGCGACCAGCCGCAGCCAGGCCATTGCATCCTTGACCTCGCCGCGGTCGAGGAACGCGGTGCCGCCGGTGAGGTGGTAGGGCACGCGCAGCAGCTGCAGCGCCTTCTCCAGCGCGCGCGACTGGTGGTTGCCGCGGAACAGCACGCAGAACTCGCTCCACGGCGCGCCATGCTTCTGCGCCTGGAACTGGATCTCCGCGGCCACCTTCTCCGCCTCGTGCGCGGCGTCGCGGCATTCCCATACCCGGATCCGCTCGCCGTCGGCGTTGCTGCTCCACAGGGTCTTCGGGTGCTCGTGCGGGTTGTGCGCGATCAGTGCGTTGGCTGCGCGCAGCACCCGGTTGGAGCAGCGGTAGTTCTGCTCCAGCTTGACCACCCGCAAGTCCGGGTAGTCGACCGCGAGCTGCAGCAGGTTGTCCGGGTTGGCGCCGCGCCAGGCGTAGATCGACTGGTCGTCGTCGCCCACGCAGGTGAACAGGCCGCGCGGGCCGGCCAGCGCCTTCAGCAGCCGGTACTGGGCGTCGTTGGTGTCCTGGCATTCGTCCACCAGCAGGTAGCCGATGCGCTCGCGCCACGCGGCGATGCAGGCCTCGTCGGATTCGAGCAGCTGCACCGGCAGCCGGATCAGGTCGTCGAAGTCGACCGCGTTGAACGCCGACAGCCGCTGCTGGTAACGCTGGTACAGCGCGGCGGCCTCGCGTTCGCGGGTGCTGCCGGCCGCCGCGAGCGCCTGTTCAGGCGACAGGCCCGCGTTCTTGGCCCGCGACACGAGCTGCTTCGCCGCTTCGATCGCGTCCGGCTTGCTGCCTGGGGGCAGCAGGTCCTTCAGCTGCGCGGCGCTGTCCTCCGCGTCGAAGATCGAAAAGCCGCGCTTCAAGCCGAGCTTCGCGTGCTCGACCTGGAGGATGCGCAGGCCGAGCGCGTGGAAGGTGCACACGGTCAGGCCCTCGCCGGCATCGCCCTTCAGCCGCCGGGCCACGCGCTCCTTCATCTCGCGGGCCGACTTGTTGGTGAAGGTGATCGCCGCGATCCGCTTCGCCGGGAAGCGCCCGGAGCCGACCAGGTGCGCGATCTTCTCGACGATCACCCGGGTCTTGCCGCTGCCCGCGCCGGCAAGCACCAGCAGCGGGCCCTCGACGTGCAGGACCGCCTCGCGTTGGGGGGGGTTGAGCATTGGGGAGACGGGAGACGGGAGACGGGAGACGGGAGACGTGCGGACGATTGTAAGATCACCGCGAGTTGCAGTGTGTCCGATCGCGCTCTTCCGTCTCCCTCTTCCCGTCTCCCGTCTCCCTGCCCCAATGGCCAAGCTCTACTTCTACTACTCCGCAATGAACGCGGGAAAGACGACGACGCTGTTGCAGTCGGCGCACAACTATCGCGAGCGCGGGATGCGGGTGGCGATCCTGACCCCGTTGCTGGACCACCGCGACGGCAGCGGCACCGTGGCCTCGCGGATCGGGTTGCGCGCGGACGGCACCCCGTTCACCCGCGACGACGACCTGGAGCGGATGGTCCGGTCCAGCGTGGAGAACAACGGTCCGTTGCACTGCGTGCTGGTGGACGAGGCCCAGTTCCTGACCCGCGCGCAGGTGTGGCAGCTCAGCGAGGTGGTCGACCAGCTGCGCATCCCGGTGCTGTGCTACGGCCTGCGCACCGACTTCCGCGGCGAGCTGTTCGAGGGCAGCCAGTACCTGCTGGCCTGGGCCGACGAGCTGCAGGAGATCAAGACCATCTGCCACAGCGGCAGCAAGGCGACCATGACCGTGCGCGTGGACGAGAAGGGCCGCGCCCTGCAGGACGGGCCGCAGGTGGAGATCGGCGGCAACGAGCGCTACGTCTCGGTCTCGCGCGCCGAGTTCAAGAAGATCGTCCGCGGCGAGGCGGACATCGCACCGCTGCAGGCGCCCCTGCTGTAGGTCCGCGGCTCAGCGGCAGCGCGCCTGCACCGCTTCCACCGCACGCAGCACCGACCCGCCCTCGGGCATCGCGTTGCGCACTTCCGCGGCGAGCACGTGAAGCCGCGACAGCACCTGTGCGCGGTCGGCGCCGCGGCAGCGCAGTTCGGCCGCCTCGGCCGCGGCCAGCCAGGACACGTCGCGCGACCAGACGTCGCGCGGATCGCGCTTGCCGGCGAGGACGTCCAGCCGGGCCAGCGCCGCGGCGTCGCCGCGCCGGGCCTGGAACCGCGCCAGCGCGAACTGCGCGTGGCGGGCCATCGGGTGCGCCTCGCCGAGCGCCTCGCCGGTGATCCGCTGCGCGGACTGCAGCGCCTGCAGCGCGGCCGCTTCGTTGCCAAGCGCGGCCTGCGACTCGCCGATCTGGCGGTCGAGGTCGCCGACCCGCGGGTGGGTCGGGCCGTAGTGGGTGACGCGCAGGCTGCGCGCACGCTCCAGCAGCGGCAGTGCTTCGGCGTCGCGGCCGAGGTCGTGCAGCACCCGCGCCTTGTGCGACAGCACCGACGCCAGCAGCATCGGGTCGCGCTTGTGCTGCAGGGCCGACAGCGCGTTGTCGAGCGCCTCGAGCGCCGCGGCGCTGTCGCCCTGTTCCCAGGCGACGCGTCCCAGGCTGTCGTCGTCGTCGGCCACGCCGCCGTGGTTGGGCCCGGCGTGCGCGACGGTCCACGCGCGCGTCTGGTCCAGGGCCTCGCGGGCGCTTTCGAAGCGGCCGATGTCGGCCTGCATCATCGCCCATTCGCGCAGCGAGGCGATGGTCTCGGGATGGCTGTCGCCGTGCAGTTCGCGTGCCAGCGCCAGCGCGTGCGTGCAGTCGCGCTCCGCGCCGACGGTGTCGCCCATGTCGCGGCGCAGGCCGCACAGCTTGCGCATCAGCGTGGCGGCGAACGGCTGCTGCGCGCCGACGCTGGCGCGCAACCCGCGAAGCGCGGCCTGGTAGCCCTCCAGCGCTTCCCCCGTGGCGCCGGCATCGGCGCGCAGGTCGGCCAGGTCGGTGAGGTTGCGAGCCACGCCCACTTCGTCCCGGAGCACGTCGCGGCGCAGCGCCAGCGCGCGCTGGAACAGCGGCCGCGCGGCCGCGGGCGAGCCGGCGCCACGCTCGCAGCGCCCCAGTTGCGACCAGAATTCGGCCACCTGCACCGGAAGTTGCCGTTGCGCGTGCTGCGCCAGGTCGCGGAGCGGCGCCATGCCGTCGCGGCAGGCGACGCTGTCGCCGAGCAGCCACTCGGCGCGGCCGCGGTCGGTCGCGGCCTCCAGGCGCAGGCTCGGCGGCGCGTCGTCGTCCAGCGCATGCAGCAGTTCCGCCTGCTGCTGCAGCAAGGCGTAGGCCGGCAGGTAGTCGCCCATGCCCAGGCGCAGGCGCGCGACCACGCCCATCAGCTCGGCGCGCGCGGCCGGCTGGCGTGCAAGCTCGGCGTCGCCGCGGCGCAGGCCGGCATCGAGCAGCGCGCGCACGTCCAGTGGCGACTTGCCGTCGCCGGCGCGTTCGAACAGGCCGATCACGAAATCCTGCAGCGCCTGCGCGCGGCTGGCTTCGCGCACCGCCTCGCGCGCCTGCCAGGCGATGACGCCAAAGGCGCTGGCCAGGACCAGGGCCACCAGCGCGCCGGTGGCGACCGCCCAGCGATGCCGCGACACGTACTTGCCGATCCGGTAACGCAGGCTCTGCGCGCGCGCCAGCACCGGCTTGCCGTCGCGGTAGCGGGTGATGTCCAGGGCCAGCGCCTCGACCGAGGGGTAGCGCTGCTCCGGGTTCTTGGCCAGCGCCTTGAGCACGATGTTGTCGAGGTCGCCGGCCAGCGCGCGCGCCACCCGCTTCGGGGGCGGCGCGGTGTGCTCGCTTTCCGCCGGTTCCTCCGCGGCGCGCAGCACCGCCAGCGAGGGGCGCAGCGGATCGGCGCCGAGGATCGCCTCTTCCCACTCGGCGTCGGTGCTGCGCTTGAGCGGGTACGGACGGGTGCCGGTGAGCAGTTCGTGCAGGACCACGCCGAGCGCGTAGACATCGGTGCGGGTGCTGACCGGCTCGCCGCGCACCTGTTCCGGCGCGGCGTAGTGCAGGGTGAACGCGCGCAGGCCGGTGCCGGTCTGTTCGGGCGGAAGCTCCTCGTTGTCGAGCAGCTTGGCGATGCCGAAGTCGAGCAGGCGCACTTCCTCGTGCGCGGTCACCAGGATGTTGGACGGTTTCAGGTCGCGGTGGACGATCAGGTTCGAGTGCGCGTGGCTGACCGCGTCACAGGTCTGCAGGAACAGGCGCAGGCGCGCGTCGATGGACAGGTTGCGGCGCCGGCACCAGGTGGTGATCGGTTCGCCCTCGACGTACTCGAGCGCGAGGTAGGGCTGGCCGTCGTTGCTGATCCCGGCGTCGAGCAGGCGCGCGATGTGCGGGTGCGCCAGCCGCGCCAGGATCTGCCGCTCGCGGGTGAAGCGCAGGCGCAGGTTGGGATCGGCGAGCCCGGGGCGCAGCAGCTTCAGCGCGACCCGGCGCTGGTACAGCCCGTCCGCGCGGGCCGCCAGCCAGACCTGGCCCATGCCGCCCTCGCCGAGCAGCCGCTCCAGCCGGTAGGGCCCGGCCAGCGTGCCCGGCCGCGGGCCCGGCAGCGGCGCCACCAGCGGTTCCTCGAGGAAGTCCTCGCGTGTGTCCTGCAGCGCCAGCAGCTCGGCCAGTTCATTGCCGAGCTCGGGATCCTCCTCGCGCAGCGAGGCGAGGTTGCGCGCGCGGGTCGCTTCGTCCAGCTCGAGCAGTGCGTCGAGCAGTGGCGAGAGTCGCTTCCAGCGCTCCGGGTCCACGGCGTCAGGCGTCCGCCGTGTCCTTCAGCGAGGCCAGCAGGAACAGCCGCGCCTTCTGCCAGTCGCGGCGGATGCTGCGCTCGGAACGCTTGAGCAGGGCCGCGATCTCGAGCTCGGACAGGCCGGTGAAGTAGCGCAGCTCGACCACCTGCGCCAGGCGCGGGTCGACCGAGGCCAGGCGGGTCAGGGCGACGTCGAGCCCCAGGGTTTCCTCGTCCAGGCGCAGGCCGCCCTCCAGGTCCTCGGGCAGCTCGGCGACCCGGTGCAGGTCGCCGCCGCGCTTCTGCGCCAGGCGCTGGCGCGCGTAGTCCACCACGACGCTGCGCATGGCCGAGGCGGCGTAGGCGAAGAAGTGCGCGCGGTCGTCGAACTGGGCCGCGTTGCGGCCGACCAGCTTCAGGTAGGCCTCGTGCACCAGCGCGGTCGCGTCCAGCGTGTGGCCCTGCTGGCCCGCGAGCTGGCGCCGCGCCATGGCGTGCAGCTCCTGGTACAGGGTCGCCAGGACCCGGTCCAGCGCCTCGCGGTCGCCCTCGCGCGCGGCATCCAGCCACAGTGTGATTTCGGAGGTCTCTGCCAAGGCCTTTCCCCAAAGACGGAGACCAATATAGCCCGCAAGTGGCCGTAGTGCCGGGCTTTTTCGTCACGCGCCGCCGGCGCGCCCGTTCAGCGCTGGCAGTGCGCGCACCATGCGCTCGCGCGCTGGCCGATCGACGCCTGGCGCAGCGGCCGCCCGCAGGCCGGGCAGGGCAGGCCGCCGCGGCCGTACACCGCCAGCTCCTGCTCGAAGTAGCCCGGCGCCCCGTCCGGGGCGGTGAAGTCGCGCAGGGTCGTGCCGCCGCGCCGGATCGCGGCGGCGAGGATCGCCTTCACCGCGTCCGCGAGGCCGCGATAACGCTCGCGCGACACCCGGCCGGCGGCGCGCAGCGGCGAGATGCCCGCGGCGAACAGCGCCTCGGCGGCGTAGATGTTGCCGACCCCGACCACGATCCGCTGGTCCATCAGGAAGCTCTTCACCGGCGCGTTGCGGCCGCGGCTGCGCGTGTGCAGGTAGTCGCCGTCGAAGTCGTCGGACAAGGGCTCGGGCCCGAGGCCGCGCAGCAATGGGTGGACGTCGCCCGGCGCTTGCCACAGCAGGCAGCCGAAGCGGCGCGGGTCGTTGAAGCGCAGCACCTTGCCGCCGCGCCCGGCGATCCGGATGTCCACGTGGTCGTGGGTGCCGGGCGCGAGCCGCCCGGGCAGGACGCGCAGGCTGCCGGACATGCCCAGGTGCAGCAGCGCGCTGCCGGCGGCGGTGTCGAGCAGCAGGTACTTGGCGCGGCGGCGGACGGCGTCGATGCGCTGGCCGGGCAGGTGCCGGGCTACCTCGGGCGGGATCGGCCAGCGCAGGTCCGGCCGGCGCAGCACGACGCCCGCGACCCGGCGCCCTTCCAGGTGCGGCGCCAGGCCGCGGCGCGTGGTCTCGACTTCGGGCAGCTCGGGCATGGCGACAGTGTCGCAAAAGCGGTGCGCGGATTTCCGGATAATGGCCGCGGTTTTCGCTCCCGGTACCCGCCATGCGCCGCTTGCTCCTTTCCGCCTTCCTGCTCCTGTTGCTCGTGCCCGGCCTGGTGCTGGCGCGCGGCCCGTCGGTGGGCGAGCTGGCGCCGGGCCTGCTCGGGCAGGACCCGGATGGCAAGCCCGTCACCCTCGACGCCTGGCGCGGCAAGCTGGTGGTGGTGTCGTTCTGGACCAGCCGCTGCGGCTATTGCCTGGTCGAGCTGCCGACCCTGGAGAACCTGCAGAAGGCGGTCGGCAGCGAGCACCTGCAGGTCGTGGTGGTGAACGTGAACGACAGCTCCAAGGACTGGACCACGATGCTGAAACAGATGCGCGGCTATTCGCTGGCGCAGGCCCGCGATCCCGCCGGCGCGGTCGCGTCGGCCTGGGGCGTGCAGATGTTCCCGAACCTGTGGCTGGTCGGCCCGGACGGCCGCCTGCAGAAGCACTTCGAGGGCTACCTCGAGGAAGACCTCCCGGGGATCCTCGAGCAGATCCAGCGCGCCGAACTGGCGGCGTTCCCGCGCGTGCCGGCGCCGGCGCCCGAGGCGACGCCCGCTACGCCTGCGCGCTGAGGTATTCGTCCTTCAGCCGGACGTAGTGCTGCGCGCTGTAGTACAGCGCTTCGATCTCCTGGTCGCTGAGCATCCGCGCCTTGCGCGCGGGATTGCCGAGCCACATCTCGCCGCTGCCGACGACCTTGCCCGGCGGTACCAGCGCGCCGGCGCCGACGAAGCCGTGCTTTTCGACCACGACGCCGTCGAGCAGGATCGAACCCATGCCGATGAGGCAGGCATCGGCGATGCGGCAGGCGTGGACGATGGCCTGGTGGCCGATGGTGACGTCCTCGCCGATCACGGTGGCGAAGCCGCCGAGCCTGGCGTGCGGGCCATCGTGGCTGACGTGGACGATGGTGCCGTCCTGGATGTTGGTGCGCGCGCCGACGCGCACGAAGTTGACGTCGCCGCGCACCACCACCCCCGGCCACAGCGACACGTCGTCCCCCAGCACCACGTCCCCCGCCACGACCGCCATGGCATCCACGTACACCCGCTCCCCGAGCGTCGGCATCACGTTGCGGTACGGGCGGATGTTCATTTGCGCGGCTCCCGGAAGGATTCCTTTGACGCGGATCAACACGGATCAAAAACGGATCAAGGCGGATCGGAATATTAATTCTTCATCCGCGTTGATCGGCTGTTATCCGCGTTATCCGTGTCAAAAGAGACCATTCAGGCGAAAACGTCGACGATCCGCTGGAGGGCGGATTCGGGGATGTCGAGGTGGAGGACGAGGCGGAGGCGGGGGTCCTCGCCGATGGAGAGGCGCACGCGGGCCGCTTCGGCGCGGTCGCGGAGGCGGGCGAGGGCTTCGGGGGCGACGGTGACGAAGACCATGTTGGTGTGCTGCTCCACCGCGACGACGCCGGGCAGTGGCGCCAGCGCACCGGCCAGGCGTTCGGCGCGCGCATGGTCCTGCGCGAGTCGCTCGACGTTGTGGTCGAGCGCATGCAGCCCGGCCGCCGCAAGCAGGCCCGCCTGGCGCATGCCGCCGCCGGCCACCTTGCGCCACCGGCGTGCGCGTTCGACCAGCCCGCGGCTGCCGACCAGCACCGAGCCGACCGGCGCGCCCAGGCCCTTGGACAGGCACACCGACACGCTGTCGAAGTGGCTCGCGATCCCGCGCGCCGGCACGCCCTGCGCCACCGCCGCGTTGTACAGCCGCGCGCCGTCCAGGTGCAGGCCGAGGCCGTGGCGGTCGCACAGCGCACGCGCTTGCGCCAGATAGTCCAGCGGCAGCGGCCGCCCGTGCCAGGTGTCCTCCAGGCACAGCAGCCGGGTACGCGCGAAATGCGGATCCACCGGCTTGATCGCGCGCGCCACCGCATCCAGCGGCAACGTGCCGTCGGCGGCCTGCGGGATAGGCTGCGGCTGGATCGAGCCCAGCACCGCGGCGCCGCCGCCTTCGTACTTGTAGGTATGCGCGTCCATGCCGACGATGTACTCGTCGCCGCGCGCGCAGTGCGCCATCAGCGCGACCAGGTTCGACTGGGTGCCGCTGGGCAGGAACAGCCCGGCCTCGAAACCGAGCTCTCCGGCAAGGCGGTCCTGCAGCGCGTTGACCGTCGGGTCGTCGCCGTAGACGTCGTCGCCCACCTCGGCCGCTGCCATCGCCGCGCGCATCGCCGGCGACGGCCGGGTCACGGTGTCGCTGCGCAGGTCGATCCAGTCGCCGGTGGTTCCGTGGGCCATGGCCCATGGTAATGCGCCCGCCGCCGGGCGACACTCCGGGCATGAAGATCGCCAGCTGGAACGTCAATTCGCTCAACGTCCGCCTGCCGCACCTGGAGCAGTGGCTGCGCGAGTCCGCGCCGGACGTGGTCGCGTTGCAGGAGACCAAGCTCGAGGACCACCGCTTCCCGGACGCGGTGCTGGCCGGCCACGGCTACCGCAGCGTGTTCTCCGGGCAGAAGACCTACAACGGGGTCGCCATCCTGGCCCGCGACCGCGCGATCGAGGACGTGCGCGCCGACATTCCCGGCTTCGACGACCCGCAGAAACGGGTGCTGGCGGCGACCGTGGACGGGGTGCGCATCGTCAACCTCTACGTGGTCAACGGGCAGAAGGTCGGCAGCGAGAAGTTCGAGTACAAGCTGCGCTGGCTCGAGACGGTGCGGGCCATGCTCGCCGACGAGCTGCAGCGGCATCCGAAGCTGGTGGTGCTGGGCGACTTCAACATCGCACCCACCGACGACGATGTGTTCGACCCAAAGCGCTGGCGCGAGAAGATCCTGTGCTCGACGCCCGAGCGCGAAGCGCTGGCGCGGATCACGGATCTCGGCCTGCACGACAGCTTCCGCCTGCACCATGCAGGCCCGGGCCATCATTCGTGGTGGGACTACCGCCTCGGCGGTTTCGAGCGCGGCTGGGGCCTGCGCATCGACCTGGTGCTGGTGTCGGACGCCTTGCGCGCGCAGTGCGCTGCCGGCGGCATCGATACCGGACCGCGCGGCTGGGAGCGCCCCAGCGACCATGCGCCAGTGTGGACGCAACTGGGGCGCTGAAAAGACAGAAGCCCGGCATGGCCGGGCTTCCGGTTCCTCGTCAGGTAGTGCTTGTCCGTGTCCTCCGGCAGTGCGCCCGGATCAACGGACGCGGCCGCGACGGAACAGGTTGACGATCGCCAGCAGGATGATCGCGCCGATCAGGGCGGCGATGAATCCCATGATGTCGAACCCTCCGCCGACACTGGTGCTGTCGCCGATCAGCGGCGAGATCAGCCAGCCGCCGATCAGGGCGCCGATGATGCCGACGACCACGTTCAGCAGGATGCCCTGCTGGGCATCGGTGCGCATGATCATGCTGGCGAGCCAGCCGATGATGCCGCCCACGATCAACCAGATGATGAGACCCATTGTTCACTCTCCTTATGCATTGGAAACCGGGGACCCGCTCCCCTTTCGGGGCACCACAAGTCTGTATAGGGATGCGTGATGGGAGCGTCAGCGCAAAGGCACCGACCCTGGGCCGAAAAACGCTTGTGGATCAGGCGCTTGGCGTGCCGATGAGGGCCAGCAGCGCGGCCCTGGGAAGCTTGCCGGTGGCGTTGTGCGGCAACGTTGCGACGCGCTTCAGGCGGCGCGGCAGGAACACCGGATCCACCGACCGGCGCAGCGAGGCGAGGATCGCGGCCTCGCCGAGCCCGGGCGCGACCGCCAGCGCCGCGATCCGGCGCACCCCGGCCGCGTCTTCTTCATCCAGCTGGAACACGACGCCGTCCTCGACCCCGGGGATGGCCAGCAGCTTGCGGGTGAGGTCGCCCAGCGACGCCCGCTTGCCGGCGATCTCCAGCAGGTCGGCGTTGCGGCCGCGCAATTCGAAGCGGCCATCCGGGTGCAGGTCCACCAGGTCGGCCAACGCCACCGGCGCAGTCAGCTGCGGCGCCTCGACCCGGCAGCCGCCATCCAGCGGCGTCAGGCGCACGCCCGGAAAGGGGGTCCACGCCGGCTCGCGGGCGCTGCGCCGGCTGGCGACGACGCAGGTTTCGGTCGAACCGAACACTTCCCGCACCTCGCAGGCGAAGCGCGCTTCCGCCGCTTCCGCCAACTCGACCGGCAAGGGCGCGGTGGCGGACACGATGCCGGCCAACGGCGGCATTGCCAGCGACGGCTCGGCGTCCAGGCCGCGCAGCAGCGCGCGCAGGTGCACGGGCGTGGTCACCAACAGCCGCGGCACCGGCGCCTGGGCGAGCGCGCGCACGATGTCGCGCGGGAAGAACGGCCGGCCCGCGTGCACCGCCGCGTCGCCGAGCAACGGCAGCAGCACCGACAGCTCCATGCCGTACATGTGTTGCGGTGGCACGGTGGCCACCACGTGGACCTGCGCCGCGCCCGCCCACAGGTGGCGCAAGGCCGTGATGTTCTGCGCGGTGCTGGTGTGGAACGCGGCCCAGGGCTTGGCGTTGGCCACCGGCTCGCCGGTCGTGCCCGAGGTGTAGCCGACCACCGCCAGTGCCCGCGGGTCCACCTGCAGCGCGCCGCCGTCCGCCTCGTGCAGCACTTCCGGCAGGCGCCAATGGTGCAGCCCGGGCGCGGGTGCGTCGGCATCGCCCAGGCAATACGCCCCGGGGTGCCGGCGTGCGACCCCGGCCACCGCTTCCGGCGCGCGCGACGGTGGCAGCAGCGTGGCCTGGCCGCGCACCGCCGCCGCGCAGAAGGCGAGCAGGAAACGGTAGCGGTCCTCGCACAGGTTGATCGCGTGCCCAGCCTCCGGCAGGCACGCGGCCAGCGCGCGGACCTGGCGCAGGAAGCGGCCGAGCGGCACCGCGCCGCCGGCGCCGCCGAAGGCGAGCAGGCGTGCGTCCGCGCCCGCGGCCAGCGGCACCAGGCGACGGTCGCGCGCGGGGCGCGCAGCGGGTTCGACGACGGCCGACATGGCTCTCCTGCACCGGTGGCGCGCTTACTTTACGCTGGCGCGATGACCGCGCACGACCCACCCAGCGACCCCGAATGGCAATGGCTGCCGTGGTCGCCGGGGCAGGCGGCGGAGCCGGTGGTGCGCGCATGGCTGGGCCAGCGCCTGGGCGTGGCGGCGGACAAGCTGCGGATCGAGCGCGACCTCCACGGCCGCCCGCGGCTGGCCTCGCATCCCGGCGCCGACGCGGGCTGGAGCCATAGCGGGGATGGACTCGTGGCCGCAATGGCGCGCGGCGCCCGCGTCGGCATCGACCTGGAGCGCGAGCGCCCACGGCCGCGCGCGCTGGCCCTGGCGCGGCGCTACTTCACCCCGGAAGAGGCGGCCTGGCTGCAGGCCCAGCCCGACGAAGCCGGCGTGTCGCGCGCCTTCCTGCGCCTGTGGTGCGCGCGCGAGGCGGTGCTGAAGGCGCACGGGCGCGGCCTCGCCTTCGGCCTGCAACGGCTGCGCTTCGCCGAGCGCGACGGCGCGCTGGTGCTGGCCGCGGCGGACCCGGCGCTGGGCGACCCGGGCGCCTGGCAGCTGCGCGAATTCGTGCCGCGCCCCGGGTACCTGGCCGCGCTGGCGTGGACAATGGGCTGATGGAAGACGGCAACCTCCCGCCACGGGCGCGGGCCGAACTGGAAGCGGGGCTGGACGCGCTCGGCCTGCCGCGCGCGCTGGCCGAACCGCTGCTGGCCTACCTCGCGCTGATGCTGCGTTGGAATCGCGCCTACAACCTCACCGCGATCCGCGAGCCGGTCGAGATGGTGCGCAAACACCTGCTCGATTCGCTGGCGATGCATGCCAGCCTCGATGCGATCGCGGCGCGGGGCGGGCAACTGGCCGACCTGGGCACCGGCCCCGGCCTGCCCGGCATTCCGCTGGCCATCGCCAAGCCCGGGCTGCGGGTCGCGCTGGTCGAATCCAACGGCAAGAAAGCGCGCTTCCTGCGCGAGGCGCTGCGCAGCCTGGGCCTGGGCAACGCGCGCGTGCTCGAATCGCGGATCGAGGCGGTCGCCGAGCCAGGCGCCTTCGACGCGATCACCGCGCGCGCGCTGGCGACGCTGCCGCTGATCCTGGAACTGGGCGGGCACCTGCTCGCGCCGGGGGGCGTGCTGCTGGCGATGAAGGGGGCGTTGCCGGAGGACGAGATCGCCGCGCTGCCGCCGGGCTGGCAGGTCGAGGATGTGCGCCCGCTCACGGTTCCCGGCATCGATGCGGCCCGCCACCTGGTGGTGGTCGGCCGCGCCCCCGGCGGCAATCCCGCATAATCCCCAGTCCATTCCATGAGGCACGCGCGCGCATGGCCCGCATCATCGCTGTCGCCAACCAGAAGGGCGGCGTCGGGAAGACCACCACCGCGGTCAACCTGGCGGCGGCGCTGGCCGGCACGCCCAAGCGGGTGCTGCTGGTGGACCTGGACGCGCAGGGCAACGCGACCATGGGCAGCGGCGTGGACAAGCACGAGCTGCCCGCTTCGAGCTGCGACGTGCTGCTGGAGGAACGCCACGCCGCGGACGTGATCGTGAAGACGCCCGAAGGCTACGACCTGCTGCCGGGCAACACCGACCTCACCGCGGCCGAGATCGAGCTGATGGACGAGGAGGGCCGCGAGCAGCGGCTCAAGCGCGCGCTGGAACCGCTGCGCGGCCGCTACGACTTCATCATCATCGACTGCCCGCCCGCGCTGTCGCTGCTGACCCTGAACGCGCTCACCGCCGCCGACAGCGTGCTGGTGCCGATGCAGTGCGAGTACTACGCGCTGGAAGGCCTGAGCGCGCTGATCCGCACCATCGACGCGCTCAAGGCGCGGCTCAACCCGGCGCTGGAGATCGAAGGCGTGCTGCGTACCATGTTCGACGTGCGCAACAACCTCGCCAACGCGGTCTCCGCCGAACTGGTGGAACACTTCGGCGACAAGGTGTTCCGCACCATCGTCCCGCGCAACGTGCGCCTGGCCGAGGCGCCGA
>NZ_JBIQNC010000080.1:3453-19875 GCF_044462705.1 Xenophilus sp. | reverse complement strand
CCTGGCCTTCATCGCGCTGGACGACAAGGGCGAATCGCAGGAGCCGCTGGCGCCCAACGAGGACGACCCGCCGCGCATTCCGCTCAAGCCCTCGGTGCTGGCGCAACTGCAGGACCGCGGCGAGGTGATCATCAAGCAGGTGGAGCAGGTCACCACGCGCATGAACGAACTGCTGGGCGATGGCAACCAGCAGCGTGTGGCGCAGGCGCTGGAAAACATCGCGCGCACCAGCGAGTCGGCCAACCAGCTCACGCGCCAGCTCGACAGCACCATCAAGAACCGGCTCGAGCCCGCGCTGGCCGCCATTCCGCCGCTGGCCAGCAATGCGAGCACGGCGCTCAGCACCGTGAAGACCGCCGCGGCCGATGTCTCGCGCGTGGCCAACAACTTCAACGGCACGGTCACGCGCCTGAACGCGCCCGACGGCCCCATCGACAAGCTGGCCACCGGTACGCAGGCGCTGAGCCAGGGCATGGACAGCTTCAACGGCGCCACTCTGCCGCGCCTGAACCGCGTGGCCGACGAGGCCTCGCTGACCATGCGGCGCCTGGGCCGTGTGGCGGACAACCTCAACGACAACCCGCAGTCGCTGCTGTTCGGCCGCGGCTCGGCCGAAGCTGGCCCGGGCGAGGCGGGTTTCACGCCGCCGGCCCCTTCGGCCATTCGGCCTTGACCCCCGGCGCTGACCGCCAGCCCAGACCTCCAGCCCTGATGCGACGACCGGAGCCTTCACCATGCACATCCCCGCCTTGACTCCCACCGTTCGCCGCCCGCTGCGCACACCGGCGGCCTGGCTGCTGGCTGGCGCTGCGGCCCTGCTGCTGGGCGCCTGCGGCTCCCTGCCCGACAAACCGCAGCGCGCCACGCTCTACGACTTCGGCCCCGGCGGGCTGCAGGTGAACGCCGCTGCCGCCCCGGCGGCGCAGCGCCCCGCGATCACTCTGCCCGAGGTCGAAGTGGCCGGCCGGCTGGACGGCACACAGTTGCTGTACCGCCTGGGCTATGCCGACGCGCAGGTGCTGCATGCCTACGGCCAGGCGCGCTGGAGCCAGCCGCCCGCCCAGTTGCTGCGCCAGCGCCTGCGCGATTCGCTGGCGCAGCAGCGCACCGTGCTGAACCCCGACGAAGCGGCCGGCATCGCACGCAGCGAGGGCCGCGTGCCTGACGTGCTGCGCCTCAGCCTGGACGAGTTCAGCCACTACTTCCAGTCGCCCGGCCAGAGCGCCGGCCTGCTGCGCCTGCGTGCCACGCTGCTGCGCAACGGCGCGGGCGGTGACCGGGTCGTGGCCCAGCGCAGCTTCACCGTGCAGCGCCCCGCGCCCACCGCCGACGCCGCCGGGGGCGTGAAGGCCTTGACGGCGGCCAGCGATGCCGCCATCGCCGAAGTCGCCCAGTGGGTGGCGCAGCAGGACCGCTGACGATGACCCGGGGCCGGGCCGTGTGCCGGATGACGTCGGGCCAGGCAGCACAGGTGGCCGGCATTTGGCGGCGTGCCTGGCATTCAGCCAATCCGCAGGTGCGTGTTGCCGACCTTGCGCCCGGGGACCATTGGCTGGAGCGCGTGCGCTCTGAATTTTTCGGCCCGGCCGAGTGCTGGGTGCTTGCCGGGGATGCCTTGCAGGGCTTCGTGGTGATCGAGCCTGCAAGGGCCTACCTGGCGCAGTTGCACGTCGACCCGGACTGGCAGGGCCAGGGCGCGGGCCGCCTGCTGATCGAACAGGCCTGCGAGCGCATGCCCGCCGGCTGGAGCCTGCACGTGGCCGAAAGCAACCAGCGCGCTCAGCAGTTCTATGGCGCCGCCGGCATGCAGCGCGGCGAGTCAGGCCACGACCCGGTCACAGGGCGTGCGCGCGTGGCCTGGCACTGGATGCCTGCAGCGGCGCGCGCGGCCTTGTTGCCCTTGCACACGTGTCCTGTCCCCGACACAACTGGCATTGCTCCTGCCTGCTGATCGAGGCCTGCAGCCTCATCGACGTGACCCATCCTCCCGTTCGGAGATGAAAGATCGGGCGACGACGTTGGCCTGTCGCTGAGCCCGCCGGACAAGGACCTGCTCGGTTGCGCAAACGAAAAGAGCCAGGAGGACCCTCGACCGGAAGGCGCCTCGCCCAGCGTTCGACCGGACGGCGCTGAGCCGGAGCGCTCGGCTTCACGCGCGACACCATGACGAGCGCACCGCGCGGCGGGCATGGGTGCCGCAGCGGCTGGTGCATGCTGTGGAAACGAAATTCAAAAGGCATTCGAATGGTCTCGGCTCGCGTGTAGGGTTTATAGGTAAAAACCATATAAAACGTTTCCACAAATTGTGGAAATATGGCTGCATGAACACCCAGCCTTCCCCTGCGACCCCGGCCCACACCCCGGGATGGCCCGTTTCATCGCGACTTCCGCTGCGCTTGCCTCCGTACGAGCCGGAGGTGGAAATGGCGATCAACAAGAGCAGCTTCACGGCCTTGTCGCCGAAGAACCTGCGCCTGGTGCTGGCGCACCACCCGGCGCTGGCGACCTCGTTTCAGGCGATGGCCCACGTGATTCTGTTCAAGTGCGCGGTTCCCGAGAGGCAGCGCGAGATCGCCATCATCCGCACCGGCGCGCTCACGCGCTCCGAGTACGAATGGGGCATGCACGTCAGCATCTTTGGGGAAAAGTGCGGCCTGGATGCCGCTCAGGTGGATGCGCTCAGCCGGTGCCCGAGCTGGCAGGAGTTGAGCGAGTCGATGTGGACGCCTGCCGAGCGGCTGATCGTGCGCATGGTGGACGAGCTGCATCACCATTGCACGCTGAGTGATGCCACATGGGGCTTGATGGATGCGCAATGGCCTCGGGAGCAGATCATCGAGCTGATCCTGGCGGCGAGCTTCTATCACATGGCGGCCTTTTTCCTAAACAGCACGGCGGTCCCGCTGGAGCAGGGGTCGCAGCGTTTCCCGGCCGGCATGGCGCAGGCAGCGGTGCCGGCATGAAAAAAAAGCAGCAAGCCACCATCAAGGACGTCGCGCAGGCGGCCGGCGTGTCGCTGGGCACCGCGTCGCGTGCGCTGAATCGACGCGGACGCGTGAGCGCCGAAGCGATCACCGCGGTGATGCGCGCAGCCCAGCAGTTGGGCTATGAGCCCGATGCCGTCGCTCAAAGCATGCGCACCGGCGCGACCGGCGTCATTGGCCTTCTGGTCTCCGACTTCGCGAACCCGCTGTACGCGCGGGTGATCACTGCGGTGGAGGCACGTTTGCAGACCGCAGGCTATGCCCTGCTCCTGGCCAACACGCACAACGACGCACGCAAGGAGCGGTCGTTGATCGATCTGTTCCGCCGCCGCCGTGTGGACGGGCTGGTGCTCGGGCCCTGCGAGGCCGAAGACCCCCCACTGCTGGAGCGGCTCTCGGACCATCACTTTCCAGTGGTGGCGCTGGACCGCGACTTCGGCGAGCGGGGCAGCGGGCTTCATGTGGATCACTTCGGCGGCGCCTTGCAGGCCACCCGTTACCTGCTCAATCTGGGGCACGAGCGCATCGCGCTGCTGACGTCCGGAAGCAGCCTGCGACCCGGGCGCGAGCGCATTGCCGGCTTTCGTGATGCCTTTGCCGGACATGGCCTGAAGCCGGACGAGAGACTGATTCGGGCCGAGCGGTCCTCGATGGAATTCGCGTTCAGCGAATCGCTGGCCCTGCTGTCCTCGCGTGAGCCGCCGACTGCCTTCATGTGCCTGGGAACGCGCATCCTGGCCGGCGTGCTGCAAGGCATACGTCATTCGGGACGCGGTGCGCCGGACGACGTCAGCGTGGTGAGCATCGGCGACACGGACCTGTCCCAACTGTTCTCCCCCAGCATCACGGCAGTGACATGGGATCTTGAGGCGGTGGGTACGGCCCTGGCCGAATTGCTGCTCAAGCTGGTGGAGCCGTCGCGGCCCCGGGAGTCCGAACGCATCGTGATCACCACACAGCTGGTGTTGCGTGAATCCTGCGGTCCGCTGCGGCCCGGGGTCCGGGCCGCCAGCATCGCCGCCGCAAGCAGGGGGGCCGCGTGAGCGGGCGTCTGGCGGGAAAGGTGGCGCTGGTCGTGGGCGCCGGCTCCATCGGCGAGGACATCAGCAATGGCGCGGCGTGCGCGGTGCTGTACGCCCGTGAAGGCGCGCGCATTCTCTGCGCCGACCGCTCCACTGCCGCGGCTGAAGAGACCGTGCACCGTGTCGAGGCCGAAGGCGGTGCGGCCGTTGCATTCAAGGCCGATGTGGGCCACGCCGAGCAGATCCGGCAGATGGTCGATGCATGCATGGATCGCTATGGCCGCATCGACGTGCTGCACTACAACGTCGGCATCGAAGAGGTGGGCGAACTCACCCAGGTAACGCAAGAGTCCTGGGACCGTGTGCATGCCATCAACCTCAGGGGCGCCATGCTGGCTTCGCGCGAAGTGGTCCCGCACATGATCAGGCAGGGGGCTGGTTCGATCGTGAACATTTCGTCGATCGCCAGCCGCAAGTGGAGCCCGATGCAGTTTCTGTCGTACAGCAGCTCCAAGGCCGCGCTGAACCACATGACACGCGTGGTGGCCCGGCAATACGCCGCCCACCAGGTTCGCTGCAACGTCATCCTGCCCGGCCTGATCGACTCTCCGCATGCGGCGGCGCTTTGCAGCACCGAGCAGGAGCGCAGGCAGTCGCGCGAGCTGCGCAACGCCCGCTGCCCCATGGGCCGGCAAGGCACGCCATGGGATGTGGCGAACGCAGCCCTGTTTCTGGCCAGCGACGAATCGAGGTACGTGACGGGACTGGAGCTCGTCGTCGATGGCGGCCTGTCGCTGTGACCGATGCAGCACCCATAAAAGGAGACTTTTCATGCGCAAATGCCTTCTGGCAGCGGTCCTGGCCTGCGCCGGCCTTGCCGCTCACGCTCAGACCTCGGCGGAGTATCCCAGCCGCCCGATCAAGCTCATATCGATCTCCGCAGCGGGCAGCGGAGGGGACACTTTGGCGCGGCTGCTGGCCGACAAGATGGGGCGTTTGCTCAAGACCAGCTTCGTGGTCGAGAACCGGCCTGGGGCGGGCGGCTCCATCGCTGTTTATGCCACGGCCAAGTCGCCGCCGGACGGCTACACCCTCACGCTGGGCGGCGCGACCACTCATGTGCTGTTGCCGGCCAGCAACCCCAAGCTGCCCTATGACGCGGTCAAGGACTTTGCCTACATCGGCCAGGTCGGCACGGCCTCCATCGTGCTGCTGGCTTCCAACGACGTGCCGGCCGCCAACCTCGGCGAGCTGTTGGCGCTTGCGAATGCGTCGCCACAGGGCCTGCAGTACGCCAGTTGGGGCAACGGATCGACCGGCCACTTCTGCGGCGAGTTGATTCAGTTGAAGAAGCAGGCCAAGACTTCGCACATTCCCTACAAATCCGTGGCGCAGATCCAGACCGATCTGATGGGTGGCCACGTCAAGCTGGGCTGGGTCGACATGGTGTCGGGCACGCCCATGGTCAAGAGCGGACGCCTCAAGGCCATCGTGACCTGCCCCGCGCAGTCGCCCAGCCTGCCCGAGGTCAAGAGCATCGAGTCCGAGGGCGTTGATCTCGCGGGCCGCAGCATGGGCTCCTGGGGGCTCTATGCCCCCGCGGGCACGCCCAAGCCCATCGTTGACAAACTGGCCGCCGCCTTGCGCAGCACGCTGGACATGCCAGAGGTGAAGGCGCGCATGCTGGAGCTGGGCACCCAGGCTGCATTTCTGGATGGCGACGAGTACAGCGCAAGGACGGCCAAAGACATCGAGTACTGGAAACAGATCGCCAAGCAGGCCAACATCAGCAACCAATGACGAGGCAGACATGAAATTCGGACCGATCCGGCAGGTGGCCTACGTGGTGCAGGACATCGAGCGCGCCATGGCCCACTGGAGCCACGCACTGGGCGTGGGGCCCTGGTTCTACAAGGAGCACATCGCCATCAGCACCTTTCGCTATCGTGGCCGGAACTCCGCACCCCCCAAAGTCTCCATCGCGTTCGCCAACTCGGGCGACCTGCAGGTGGAGCTGATCCAGCAGCGCGATGACAAGCCGTCGATGTACCAGGACTTTCTCCGCCGCCAGGGCGAAGGGGCGCAGCACCTGGCGTTCTGGACCTACGAGTACGACGCTCTCGTCAGCCACTTTCTCTCGTTGGGCTATGTGGAAGGCCATGCGGGCCAGATTGGCCAGCGGGGCCGCTTCGCGTACTTCGAGCACGCCGATCTCTGCGGCAACGTGATCGAAGTGTCCGAGCAGACGGGCGGCAAGGCCGAGTTCTTTCGCGAGATCGCCCAGGCGGCGGTGGGCTGGAACGGTGAGGAGCCGATCCGTCGGGTCGGCTGAACTGCCGCACAGCGGGGCATGCCGCGCCTGCGGCGTGGGTCAGAGGGTGCGTTCCAGAATCGGAAACAGCTTCCCCAGCCCGTTGGCCATCACTTCCACCGCCAACGCCGCGAGGATCAGGCCCATCAGCCGCGTCATGACGTTGATGCCGGTCTTGCCGAGCACGCGCGCAATCGGTTCGGCCAGCGAGAAGGCCAGCAGCGTGATGCCCGCGATCACCACGCCGTAGCCGATCAGCAGCGCCATCTGCCACCAGGTCTGGGTCTGCGTCGCGTGGATCACCATGGTCGAGATGGTGGCCGGGCCGGTCAGCAGCGGGATGGTCAGCGGCACCACGGCGATGGAGGCGCCCATGGCGGCCTTCACCTCGGTGGCGCGCACTTCCTCGGCGCTGGCCTTGGCTTCGGCCGGCTGCGCGTTGAGCATCGACAGCGAACTGATCAGCAGCAACAGCCCGCCACCCACCTGGAAGCTGGCGATGGAGATGCCGAAGAAGCCCAGCAGCTGCTGGCCGATGAGCGCGCTGATGGCGATGACCAGGAAGGCGCTGAAGGCCGCCACCTGGGCCGTGCGCAGGCGCTGGGCCGCCGTGTAGCCCTGCGTGTAGTGGATGAAGAAGGGCACGATGCCCAGCGGGTTGACGATGGCCACCAGCGTGACCAGCGGCTTGATGAGGTCCATCGAGGTGGCCATGGCGCCTTTCTGGAGTGGGGGTGAACGGGGCGGGCGTCAGCGCCCGCCGCCCACGTCGAGCAGCGTGCCGGTGGTGTAGCTGGCCTCGGCCGAGAGCAGCCAGCAGATGGCCGCAGCGACTTCGTCGGCGGTGCCGGTGCGCTGCATGGGCACCGTGCCGGCCAGGTCGAAGGCGCGTGTGGGCATGCCGCCCGAGGCATGGATCTCGGTGTCGATCAGCCCCGGCCGCACGGCGTTCACGCGGATGCCCTGGTCGGCCACTTCCTTGGCCAGGCCGACGGTGAAGGTGTCGATGGCGCCCTTGCTGGCCGCGTAGTCCACGTACTGGCCGGGCGAGCCCAGCCGCGCGGCGGCGCTGCTCAGGTTGACGATGGCGCCGCCCGCCCCGCCGTGCCGGGTGCTCATGCGGCGCACCGCCTCGCGGGCGCACAGGAAGCTGCCGATCACGTTGATGCGCAGCATGCGCTCCAGCCGCTTCGCGTCCATCTCGTCCACGCGGGCGGTCGCATCCACCACGCCGGCGTTGTTGACCAGCGCCGTCAGGCGGCCGAGCTTTGCGTCCACCTTGCGGAACATCGCCTCGACCTGCGCCTCGTTGCCCACGTCGGCCTGCACGGTGATCGCGCTGCCGCCCTCGGCGCGGATGCGGCGCACCACCTCGTCGGCCGCCAGCGAATGGCTGGCGTAGTTGACCGCCACCGCGAAGCCCTGCCGGGCGGCCATCAGCGCCGTGGCCGCGCCGATGCCGCGGCTGCCGCCGGTGATCAAGAGCACCTGTGGTGAGTCCAAGCCTGCTTCTCCTGCACGGGTTGCGCGCCTCGGGTACAACCGAGGGCCGCCGCGATTACACCAAACCCGCGCCATGGAGACCCGCTTGAGCCGCACCGTCGACTACTACCTCGCCCCGCACAGCCCCTGGACCTACCTGGGCCACGCCCGCTTCGTGCAGATCGCCCGCGAGACGGGCACCCAGGTGAACGTCAAGCCCATCGACCTGGCGCGCGTGTTCCCCGTCTCCGGCGGGCTGCCGCTGGCCAAGCGCCCGCCGCAGCGGCAGGCCTACCGGCTGGTGGAACTGAAGCGCTTTTCGCAGCACCTGGGCGTGCCGCTGAACCCGCAGCCGCGCCACTTCCCGGTGGCCTCGGACGACGCGGCGCGGCTGATCGTCGAGACGGCCGACGCCAAGGGTGCCGGCGCGGCCCTGCGCCTGGCCGGCGCCATCCTGGCCGCCGTCTGGGCCGAGGAGCGCGACATCGCCGACGCGGCCGTGCTGGCCGACCTGCTGGCCGCGCAGGGCCTGCCCGCCGCGCTGCTGGAGGCCTCGCGCAAGCCCGGCGTGCAGGCGCGCTACGACGCCTTCACGCAGGAGGCCATCGACCTGGGCGTCTTCGGCGCGCCGACCTACGTCATCGACGGCGAGCTGTTCTGGGGGCAGGACCGGCTGGATTTCGTCGAGCGCAGGCTGCGCGGCTGAACCCCTCTTTTTTCTTCACCCTTTTCAGGAGCCAGACATGGGCCAGTTCATCGATCTCACCGCCGCCGACGGCTTCACCTTCCCCGCCTACGTGGCCGAGCCTTCGGGCGCCCCGCGCGGCGCGGTGGTGGTGCTGCAGGAGATCTTCGGCGTCAACTCGCACATCCGCAGCGTGGCCGACGGCTACGCGGCCGCGGGCTGGCTGGCCGTCGCGCCTGCCACCTTCCACCGCGTCCAGCCGGGCGTGGACCTGGGCTACGCGGAGGCCGACGTCAAGGCCGGCTCGGCGCTGAAGGCGGCCGCCGAGGCGCTGCCCTGGTCGGGCGTGCTGCAGGACGTGCAGGCCGCCATCGAATACGCGGCGCGCGCCGGCAAGGTCGGCATCGTGGGCTACTGCTGGGGCGGGCTGCTGACCTGGCGCGCGGCCTGCGAACTGAACGGCCTGGCCGCCGCAGCGCCCTACTACGGCGGCGGCATGACCGGGCCCGCGGAGGTGGCGCGCACGCCCCGGGTGCCGGTGCTGGCCCACTTCGGCCGCAAGGACCACTGGATCCCGGTGCCGGCGGTCGAGGCCTTCCGGCAGGCGCACCCCGCCGTGGAGGTGCACCTCTACGACGCCGACCACGGCTTCAACTGCGACCAGCGAGGTTCCTACGACGCCGCGGCGGCGACGCTGGCGCGCGAGCGCACGCTGGCCTTCTTCGACAAGCACCTGGGCTGAGGCGCAGCGCCATGAACGCGCCGGGGCTCATGGCGGCAGCGGTCCTCGCCGTCCTGGCCGCGGCGGCCTGGCCCGCGCGCGCGGCGGACCATGCCGGCCCGGTGTTCGACACCCACCTGCACTACAACGAGGAGGCGTGGAACGGCGCGGCCGGCTCCTTCCCGCCGGCCGACGCGCTCGCGCGCATGCAGCGCAACGGCGTGCGCGCCATCGTCGGCAACTCGCGGCCCAACGAAGGCACGCGCATCCTCGCCGCTGCGCGCGAGACGGCCGCGGCCGGCATCACCGTGGTGCCCTTCGTGCGCCTGTACCGCAACCGCGCCGACTACACCAACTGGTTCCGCGACGAGAGCATCCACGAGATGGTGCTGGCCGAACTGGCGCGCGGTACGGCCAGCGGGCCGTACCGGGGGATCGGCGAGTTCCACCTCTACGACAGCGCCAACGCCGACGGCCCGGTGGCGAAGAAGCTGATGGCGCTGGCCGAGCAGCGCGAATTGGCCGTGCTGGCGCACGTGGACGACGTCGCGGTCGACCGGCTCATGGCGCACACGCCCTCGCAGGGACAGGCGGTGCGCTTCATCTGGGCGCACACCGGCATCGGCGGCGCGCCCGTGGCGCGCGTGCGGCAACTGCTGGAGCGCTATCCGCGCCTGGTCGGCGAGCTGTCGTACCGGCCCGGCCTGACCTGCGCCGACGGCCAGCTGTGCCCCGAGTGGCGCACGCTCATCCTCGACTTCCCCGAGCGCTTCGTCATCGGCTCCGACACCTGGATCAACCAGCGCTGGAGCGGCTACGACGAGATCATGCAGGCCTACCGCCGCTGGCTGGGCGGCCTGCCGCCCGAGGTCGCGCAGCGCGTGGCCTGGGGCAACGCGGCGGCGCTGTTCAGCGTGCCTGCGCCGCGGCCTTGACGGCGCTGGCCGTCGCGCGCAGCGGCTTGCCGGCATAGCGGCCGCGCTGGCCGATGCGCGACTCCAGGTAGTCCAGCAGCGCGCGCTGGGCCGCGCTGTTGTGGCGCCGCTCCAGGTAGGCGGCCGAGAGCCACATGTCGGTGCGGCCGTAGCCCTGCAGCACCGGCACCAGCTCGCCGTGGTCCACCTGCGGCTGCACCGCCAGCGAGGGCACGTAGATCACGCCGAAGCCGTGCATCGCCACCTGGATCAGCGGCGGCCCTTCCGACGCCTCCATCCGGCTCTTCACCGGCACGTCGAGCGGCTGGCCGTCGTCCTCGAAGCGCCACACCGGATGCGCGCCGCTGCGCGTGAGCGTCAGCGCGTCGTGCTCGCGCAGGTCGTCGGGGTGGCGCGGCTTGCCGTGCTTCTTCCAGTACAGCGGCGAGGCGCACACCATCATCGGGATGCGCAGCAGCCGGCGCACGATCAGGTTCTCGTTCTCGATCGGGCCGAAGCGCAGGTGCACGTCGATGCCGTTCTCGGCCAGGTCCACCTCGTTGGACAGCTGCAGCGATACCGTCACCTCGGGGTAGAAGCCCATGAACTCCGCCAGCATGTTGGGCAGGTCGCCGCTGGCCATCGCATAGGGCGCCGCGATGCGCAGCCGCCCGCGCGGCGTGCTGGCGCGCTCGGCCAGCTCGGCCTGCGTCAGCTCGACCATCTCCAGCATCGGCGCGCTGCGCGCCAGCAGCAGTTCGCCCGCGTCGGTCAGGCTCACGGAGCGGGTGGAGCGGTTGAGCAGGCGCACGTCGAAGCGCGTCTCCAGCTCCGCCACGTACTTGCTCACCGTGGCCTTCGACATGCCCAGCCGCTTGGCGGCGGCCGAGAAGCTGCCGAGCGCCGCGACCTCGCGGAAGGCGCGGATCAGGTCGAGGCTGTCCATGCCTTCGGTCCTTTCAAGTTCATTGTTTCCGTTTCATGAACACGGTGGTTCGGATTGTGAGGGTTTCTACCGATCTTCGCGTCCCACAATTCTTCTCACGGGCCAGCGCTTGAACGCAGACCCGAAGCGAAGCGGGCAGGTGCCTGCATCGCTCTTGTTCAAACGCCAACCATGCCAACAAGGAGTAAGAAATGAAGACCTCGAAGATGATCGCCGTTGCCGCCGTGTCGCTGCTGGCCGCCGTGGGCGCCGCGCAGGCGGAGGAATACCAGGGCGTGCTGAGCATCGACTCGACGTACAGCCGCGCCGAAGTGCAGCAGCAAGCCATCGCGGCCGCGCGCCAGGGCGACGTGTACGGCGAAGCGGCCGGCGGAGCGCTGAGCGCGCCGGTGGTGGGCCAGAAGGACCGCGCGACGGTGCGTGCCGAGGCGGTGGCCGCGGCGCACAACCCGACGTCGAACCTGGACGCCAAGGCGTTCGTGAACAGCCAGATCCCCGAGCAGTACACGAACGGCAGCCTGGCCCAGCGCCGCGCCGCCGAGCGCAGCGCCGCGCTCTGATCTTCCGACCTTCCTTTCTTCCACTGGAGAACATCACCATGACCCGCCAACGTCTCGTCGCCGCCCTGGCCCTGTCGCTCGTCGCCGCTGCCGGCGCCCATGCGGAAACCTACGAGGGCGTGCAGGCCCCGGTGTCGGCCCTGAGCCGCGCTGATGTGCAGGCCGAGGCCGTCCGTGCCGCGCACGCGCCGAACCAGAACGTGCCCTCCGGCTCGGTGGTGCTGGCGCCGCTGAGCAGCCCGCGCGACCGCGCGCTGGTGCAGGCCGAGGCTGTCCGCGCTGCCGCCGCGCCCGACCAGAACGTCTCGTCCGGCTCGCGTGTCGACAGCAAGGTGATCTCCACCCTGGAGAACCCGGTCGACGTGCGCGCCCGCGCCCAGGCCGACGGCGCCCGCAAGCTGTAATCGGCTTCCCGCCCGACCGCCCGGCGGCGCCTCGTGCGCCGCCGGGCTTTTTCATCGCCGGGCCGCCCCAAGATGAAAAAGCATCCCCTCGGGGGATCGGACAAGCGCGAAGCGGTTGTCCGAGGGGCCATTTTTCATGTCCGGCCTACTTCGCGGTGCGCGCCAGGTAGCGCTTGCGCCAGAAGATGGCCGTGAGCACCACCGCGATCAGCAGCATCGACCCCATCGCGATCCAGAAGCCGTCGGCCTTGTGCACCAGCGGGATGAACTCGAAGTTCATGCCGAAGATGCCGGCGATCAGGTTCAGCGGCAGGAACACCGCGGTGAGCACCGTCAGCACCCGCATGATGTCGTTGGTGCGATGGCTCTGCACGCTGAAGTGCAGCTGCACGGCGGTCTCGGCGTTCTGCTCCAGCCGGCGCACGTGGTGCACCACGCGCTGGATGTGCTCCAGCACGTCGCGGCTGCGCACCAGCAGCAGTTCGCGCTCGCGTGCGGCGGCCGGCGTGTCCGGCGCGGGCTGGGCGTCGAGCTCCTCCAGCCAGTCCTGCATGGCGCTGCGCTGGTCCTCGCAGATCTCGTCCAGGTGGCGCAGCGCCTGGCGCGACTGCATCAGCGCGCCCCAGTTCGAGAAGCGCGTCCTCGGATCGATCAGCTCGGCCTGCCAGTGGTCGAGCTGGCGCGTTAGGTCGCGCCGCAAGGCCAGGTAGCTGTCGACGATCTGGTTGACCACGCGCAGCATCAGGTCGGCCGGGCTGGTGGGCAGTCGCGCGGAGGTGGCGCGCACGTCCAGCGCAGGCCCCTGCGCGGCGGGCGCGCCCAGCCGCGCCGCCACGGCGTCGCGCACCGCGCCGTCCTCCGGGTGGACCGAGAGCAGCACACGGTCGAACACGGCGAAGCCGACCGGGCGCGTGTCGATGCGCCGCAGCGCCGGCGGTCCCGCGTTGCGCAGGGCCGGCCCGGCGGCCGCCGCGTCGGTGCCGGCGGCCAGGCGGCGGATCACCAGCACGTCGTACTGCGAGGTGGCGTCGTAGTGGGAAGGGAGCTGGTCGTTGAGCAGGTCGCTCACGTGCAGGTCGACCAGCGGCGTGCCGCCCAGGCGCTGCAGCGCGCGCTGCACGTCGGCGAGCGAGTCGCGCAGTTCGGCGCGCGTGAGCGACAGCCAGAGATAGCCGTCGGCCGGCGCGCCGGAGGCGGGGCAGGCGTCCAGCCCGGGCAGCTCGCGCGCCTCGGCGGGGGTGATCTCGAAGATACGCATGGTGGGCTGCCGTTATACGCCGGCGCCCGCCGTGCGGGCAGGTGGAGCTACTGTTTCTGTAGCAACCGCGCCGCATCGAGCGCGAAGTAGGTGAGGACGCCGTCCGCTCCGGCGCGCTTGAAGGCCAGCAGCGATTCGAGCACCACGCCGTCGTGGTCCAGCCAGCCGTTGGCCGCGGCCGCCTTGAGCATCGCGTACTCGCCGCTGACCTGGTAGGCGAAGGTGGGCACGCGGAATTCGTCCTTCACCCGGCGCACGATGTCCAGGTACGGCATGCCGGGCTTGACCATCACCATGTCCGCACCCTCGGCAATGTCGATCGCCACCTCGCGCAGCGCCTCGTCGCTGTTGCCCGGGTCCATCTGGTAGACCTTCTTGTTGCTCCGGCCCAGGTTGGCGGCCGAGCCCACCGCGTCGCGGAAGGGGCCGTAGAAGCTGCTGGCGTACTTGGCGCTGTAGGCCATGATGCGGGTGTGCACGTCGCCGCGCGCCTCCAGCGCCTGGCGCACCGCGCCGATGCGCCCGTCCATCATGTCGCTGGGCGCCACGATGTCCACGCCGGCGGCCGACTGCGCCAGCGCCTGCTTCACCAGCACCTCGACCGTCGGGTCGTTGAGGATGTAGCCGGTCTCGTCCAGCAGGCCGTCCTGGCCGTGGCTGGTGTAGGGGTCCAGCGCCACGTCGGTCATGATGCCCAGGGCGGGGAATTCCTTCTTCAGCGCCGCCACCACGCGCGGGATCAGCCCGTCGGGGTTGAAGGCCTCGGCGCCGTCCGGCGTCTTCAGCGCCGGATCGATCACCGGGAATAGCGCCATCACCGGGATGCCCAGCGCCACGCACTGCTCGGCCACCGGCAGCAGCAGGTCCAGGCTCAGCCGCTCGACGCCCGGCATGGAGGGCACGGCCTGGCGCTGCCCCCGGCCCTCCTGCACGAAGACCGGGTAGATCAGATCGTGGGGAGTGAGCGCATGCTCACGGACCAGATTGCGTGTGAATTCATCGCGGCGCAGGCGGCGCGGGCGGCCTGCGGGAAAAGGGGCGAGCACGGTCATGGCGAAAATTGTGCCCCAAGCCCTCCTGCCCGTCCCGCCGCGGCCGGCGCCGGCCCTGCTGCGGCCCGGTGGATTTGGTGATGAGGGGAAACCATCTCGTGGCGCGAAAACGTCAAAAAAAAGTTACCCCCGTGCTTGATAGGCTTTGCCGCCTTTGTTAAATTCTGTCTCGGACGGCTTGCCGTCCCCCGCTTTTCCTCCCTGAGCGGGTGCCTTGATGTGTGACAGCAAAAGGGCTTCGCAGCCCGGCGTTCAACGACGCCGGGCTTTTTTTTGGCCGCCGGGACGCCCCACGGCAAAGAAGCATCCCCTCGGGGGATCGGGTAAGCACGAAGCGGTTGACCGAGAGGTCTTTTTTGGCCGGACCGCGGCGGCGAGGGGGTTCCCGCCCGCGCGGGGCTGTGACCGGTTTCTTACACTGCCGCCGATGCTCTGGGTCAAGTCCTTCCACATCGTCTTCGTGGTGAGCTGGTTCGCCGGCCTGTTCTACCTGCCGCGCATCTTCGTCAACCTGGCGATGGTGCCGCCCGAATCGGTGGCCGAGCGCCAGCGCCTGCTGCTGATGGCGCGCAAGCTGATGCGCTTCACCACCCTGCTGGCGCTGCCGGCGGTGGGCTTCGGCCTGTGGCTGTGGCTGGGCTACGGCATCGGCCGCGGTCCGAGCAGCGGCTGGATGCATGCCAAGCTGGCGCTGGTACTGCTGGTGCTGGGCTACCACCACGGCTGCGGGGTGCTGCTGCGGCGCTTCGAGCAGGGCGCCGACCGGCGCGGCCACCGCTGGTACCGCTGGTTCAACGAACTGCCGGTGCTGCTGCTGCTGGGCATCGTGGTGCTGGTGGTGGTCAAGCCCTTCTGAAGCCCAGCCCCGCCTGCGCGTGACCGCGTCGCCCTCGCACAAGACCACGGCCCTGCCGCTGGCGCTCGCCTACGCGGCGCTGGTGGTCTATGCGAGCCTGTACCCCTTCGCCGACTGGCGCGACCAGGGCATCGTGCCCTGGGCCTACCTGGCGGCGCCCTGGCCGCGCTACTGGACCGGCTTCGACTTCGGCATCAACGTGGCGGGCTACGTGCCGCTGGGCTTCCTGTGCGCCCTGGCCGTGCTGCGCACCCGGCCGCAGGCCGGCGCCTGGCAGGCGGTGCTGCGCGCCACCGTGGCGGGCGCGGTGCTGGCCTTCGCGATGGAGACGCTGCAGAGTTACCTGCCGGCGCGCATCCCGTCCAACGTGGACCTGGGCCTGAACGCCCTGGGCGCGCTGATCGGCGCCGTGCCGGCGGCGGTGCTGGAGCGGCTGGGCGCGCTGGCGCGCTGGAGCCGGCTGCGCTCGGGCTGGTTCGTGCAGGACGCGCGCGGCGCGCTGCTGCTGTTGGCGCTGTGGCCGGCGGCGCTGCTCTTCCCGGCGGCGGTGCCGTTCGGGCTGGGCCAGGTCTTCGAGCGGCTGGAGTCGGCGATCGCCGGCTGGCTGGCCGACACGCCTTTTCTCGACTGGCTGCCGGTGCGGCAGTTCGAGCTGCAGCCGCTGGTGCCGGCGGTGGAGATGCTGTGCGTGATGCTCGGCGCGCTGGTGCCCTGCCTGCTGGCCTACGGCGTGGCGCGCGCCTGGCCGCGGCGCGTGGTGCTGGCCGCGCTGATGCTGGGCCTGGGGCTGGCGGCCAGCGCGCTGTCGGCGGCGCTGAGCTACGGCCCGGAGCACGCCTGGACGTGGATGGGGCCGCCGGTGCAGGTCGGCATCGTGGCGGCGGCCGTGCTGGCGCTGCTGCTGCTGCCGCTGCCGCGCCGGCTGTGCACCGCGCTGCTGCTGCTGGCGCTGTGCGTGCACCTGGGGCTGTTGAACCAGGCGCCCGAGAGCGCCTACTTCGCCCAGACCTTGGCCACCTGGGAGCAGGGGCGCTTCATCCGCTTCCACGGGCTGGCGCAGTGGCTGGGCTGGGCGTGGCCCTTCGCCGCCATCGTCTACGCCCTGGCCGCGCTGGCGCGGCGGCCCGCCCGCACGGGCATCGGGTGAATGCGTCACTCCTAGAATCCGGCAAATGTCCCTGTCGCCCCCGCGTGACGGCGGTTACTACGCCCGCCACATCTTCTTCT
>NZ_JBIQNC010000080.1:0-3353 GCF_044462705.1 Xenophilus sp. | reverse complement strand
ATGTCCCTGTCGCCCCCGCGTGACGGCGGTTACTACGCCCGCCACATCTTCTTCTGCCTCAACGAACGCAAGCCCGGCGAGGATTCGTGCGCCCGGCACAACGCGCAGGCCGGCTTCGCGCACTGCAAGGCGCGTGTCAAGGCCGAGGGCCTGGCCGGCCCCGGCCGGGTGCGCGTGAACAAGGCCGGCTGCCTGGACCGCTGCGCCGGCGGGCCGGTGGCGGTGGTCTACCCCGAGGCCGTCTGGTACAGCTTCGTCGACGAGGCCGACATCGACGAGATCGTCGAATCGCACCTCAAGAAGGGCGAGGTGGTCGAACGGCTGCTGCTGCCGCCCGACGTGGGCCGATGAGATGAACGTCCATACGGAAAAGCTGCGCCTCGAAGGCGCCGCCGGCACCGTCGAGGCGCTGCGCGATGCGCCCGCGCGGGACGTCGCGCCGGCGGGCGTCGCGGTCATCGCCCATCCCCACCCGCTCTTCGGCGGCACCATGGACAACAAGGTGGTGCAGACGCTGGCGCGCGCCTTCGTGGCCTGCGGCTGGACCGCGCTGCGCTTCAACTTCCGCGGCGTCGGCGCCAGCGAAGGCGTGCACGACGAGGGCCGCGGCGAGACGGAGGATTTCCTCGCCGTCGTGCGGCAGGCCGCGCCCGAAGGGCCGCTGGCCATCGCCGGCTTCTCCTTCGGCGCCTTCGTCGCCAGCCGCGCCATCGAGGCGCTGTGGCCGGCGCGCGAGCTGCGGGAGATCGTGCTGGTGGGCACGGCGGCGGCCCGCTTCGCGGTCGCGCCCGTGCCGGCCGACGCGCACGAGCGCACGCTGGTCGTGCACGGCGAGCAGGACGACACCGTGCCCCTGGCCGCCGTGCTGGACTGGGCCCGGCCGCAGTCACTTCCTGTCACGGTCGTCCCCGGGGGCGGACATTTCTTTCACGGACAATTGCCGCTCCTCAAGGGGCTGGTGACCCGCCACCTGCGCGCCGGGGCGTCCGGCCGGGCGCACCCGTGACGCCGCCTCCCCTCCATTCCTTTCGCCGCTTCGCTTCCATGATCCGTCTGCCTGACGTGCTGCGCACGTTCGTTCTCGCGCTGGCCTGCATGGCCGCCTCCATCGCCGCCGCCCAGGCGCCCGCCGCCCCCGAGGTGGCCGCGCGCAGCTACCTGCTGATGGACATCACCTCCAACCAGTTGCTGGCGAGCAAGGACATCGACATGCCGGTCGAGCCGGCCTCGCTGACCAAGCTGATGACCCAGTACCTGGTCTTCGACGCCCTGCGCGCCCGCAAGATCAGCCTGACCCAGACGCTGCCCGTGAGCACGCGCGCCTGGAAGATGCCCGGCTCGCGCATGTTCATCGACCCCAAGATGCAGGTGCCGGTGGACGACCTCATCAAGGGCATGATCGTCCAGTCCGGCAACGACGCCACCATGGCGCTGGCCGAGGGCGTGGGCGGCACGGCCGAGCGCTTCGTCGAGCTCATGAACGAGCAGGCCAAGGCGCTGGGCATGAAGAACACCACCTACAAGAACCCCGAGGGCCTGACGGCGCCGGGCCACACGACCACGGCGCGCGACCTGAGCATCCTGGCCACGCGGCTGATGCGCGACTTCCCGGAATACCTGCACTACTACGCGATCAAGAAGTACCGCTACCCCGGCACGCCGGCCGCCAACGACACCAACCGCAACCTGCTGCTGTTCCGCGATCCGACGGTGGACGGCCTGAAGACCGGCCACACCGAGGCCGCGGGCTACTGCCTGATCGCCACGGCCAAGCGCGACTTCCCCAACCTGCCGGGCGGCCGGCGCCTGCTGAGCATCGTGCTCGGCGCCGCCAGCGACAACGCGCGCGCCAACGAGTCGCAGAAGCTGCTGAACTGGGGCTACACCGCCTACGACGCGGTGCGCCTGTTCGACGCCGGCCAGCCGGTGGCGACGCCGCAGGTGTGGAAGGGCAAGGCCAACACCGTCAAGCTCGGCCGCGCCGAGCCGATCGTGGTCTCCGTGCCCTCGGGCCAGGCCTCGAAGGTCAAGACCCACGTGGAGCGGCCCGACCCGCTGGTGGCGCCCTTCGGCAAGAACCAGCCGCTGGGCACCCTGAAGATCACGCTGGCCGACCAGCCCCTGGCCGAGGTGCCGCTGGTGGCGCTGGAGCCCGTCGAGCAGGCGGGCATCCTGGGCCGGGCCTGGGACGCCGTGCGGCTGTGGATCAAGTGAGCGGTGAGGCCGGCGGCCGCTTCCGCGCCCCGGGCCATGCCCCTGGCGCCGGCTCGGGAGCCTGATCCCGGGCCATTTGCCGTCCGGCGCACGGCGCGCTAGAATCGCGGGCTTTTCGGAATTTTCCGAAGGGTTTCACGTTTTCGTCATTTCCCCGGTGGATCTTCGGGTCCCCGCCGTCTTTTCGGGTTCGGCCGGTCCGGGGGTGTTTTTCGGAACTTATTCATTCATGCCAACCATCAACCAACTGGTGCGCCAGGGTCGCGAGGTCGAGACGACCAAGTCGAAAAGCCCTGCCATGCAGAACTCGCCGCAGCGCCGCGGCGTCTGCACCCGGGTCTACACCACGACCCCCAAGAAGCCGAACTCGGCACTTCGCAAGGTCGCCAAGGTCCGTCTGACCAACGGCTTCGAAGTGATCTCCTACATCGGCGGCGAAGGCCACAACCTGCAGGAGCACAGCGTCGTGCTGGTGCGCGGCGGCCGTGTGAAGGATCTTCCCGGTGTGCGCTACCACATCGTCCGCGGTTCCCTGGACCTGCAGGGCGTCAAGGACCGCAAGCAGGCCCGTTCCAAGTACGGCGCCAAGCGTCCCAAGAAGGCCTGACCGGCTTTCGTTTCCATCGGTGTTCGGCCGCCTGGCGGGTGGTTCGAACGTAGTGACCCGAAGCGCCATGGTGGCGCGGGTCGAGTAAGTGAGGGTCCTGATGGCTCTCGCGGTGCAGCCGGAAGGCGGCGCCAACTGAAGCAAAGAGGTTCAGAAAAATGCCACGTCGTCGCGAAGTTCCCAAACGTGAAATCCTGCCGGACCCGAAGTACGGCAATGTCGAGCTGTCCAAGTTCATGAACGTGATCATGGAAGGCGGCAAGAAGGCGGTCGCCGAGCGCATCATCTACGGCGCGCTCGACTTCATCGAGAAGAAGAACCCGGGCAAGGACCCGCTGGAAGCCTTCGTCATCGCCATCAACAACGTCAAGCCGATGGTGGAAGTGAAGTCCCGCCGCGTCGGCGGCGCCAACTACCAGGTGCCGGTCGAAGTGCGCCCGGTGCGCCGCCTGGCGCTGTCGATGCGCTGGATCAAGGAAGCCGCCCGCAAGCGCGGCGAGAAGTCGATGGCCCTGCGCCTGGCCAACGAACT
>NZ_JBIQNC010000079.1:0-20061 GCF_044462705.1 Xenophilus sp. | reverse complement strand
CGCGGTGCGGGCAGGCCTCGTTGAGGAAGCCGACGCGGCCGTCGTGCGTGCGGTAAGCGACGTAGCGGTTGCCGAACAGCTTCACCCGCACCGGCGCGCCGCCGGCTTCGAGCCGGCACGAGAGCACCGCCGGCACCCAGTAGAGCTGCCGCAGCATCCGGCCCATGGGCGCATCGCCCTCGATCCGCGTGAGGAGTTCGTTTTCTTCCTTGGTTGTCATGGGGTTCACCTGTTCGGGTTGACGGGTTGGATGGAATGCAGCCAAATATCTTCCTAAGAAGATAGATTGTCAATGAACCAAAGGGTTTTTCCTAGGAGAAGTCCGATGCAATGCTGTTGGGTGTGTTGGGTAATTTTGAGCGCGGCCAGATGACGGAGGGAAAGCGCACCGGTGAATCCTTCGCCGATGAATTGGGTAAGTTGGGTAGAATCATGTTGGACAAACGATTGCCGCACATGCCTCAGAACCTCTCATCCGTCGACCTCTCCGCCGCCGAGACGCGCCTGGCGCTGCCGCAGCGCGCCAAGCCCTACTGGCACATCCACTCGCCGCGCACCCACCTCGGCTACTACAAGGGCAGCCGCGGCGCCGCCTGGTATGGCCGCGTCTTCATCGGCCAGGGCAAGTACCGGCAGACCAAGCTCGGCCCCGGCGACGGCGAGCACGGGCTGAACTTCGAGGGGGCGGTGCGGGCGCTGCTGGCGTGGGCCGGCGACGACGGGAAGGATGGGGCCGGCGCGCCTGCCGCGGGCCGGCGCGCGAAGGCCGACAGCCCGCTGCAGCCCAACCGCGTCGACGCCATCTCCCAGGCGTGGGCCCACGAGCGGCCGGACATCGACTTCTGGCTGGCCGGCTTCTTCCTGCGCATCGAGCACGCGCACTACCTGCACGACCGGCGGGTGCAGGAGATCGCCAAGCAGGCGGGCACCTCCGTCGGCGACCTGCACGTGCTGCTCGCGCTGCGCCGCCACGGCGCCGACGCGGCGATGCGGCCGACGGACCTCTACAAGCAGTTGCTGGTGACCTCCGGCGCGATCACGAAGCGGCTGGACAGCCTGCGCGAGCAGAAGCTGATCGCGCGCACGGCGGCGGCCGACGACCGCCGCTCCGAACTGGTGAAGCTCACCCGGCGCGGGCAGGCCGTGGCCGACGCCGCGATGACGCGCATCACGCAACTGCTGGAAGGCATCGTCAGGACGAGCGGCGTCACCCGCGCCGAACTGCGCCAGATCGACGACGGCTTCCGGCGGCTGATCGCGGCGATGTGAGGGGTGACAGGGTTATTGCTAGTGACATTTATCTTTCTGGGAAGACAATAGTTTGGTAACGACGCTGCGGGCCGCTCCGGCGCCCGCATCGACGCCGCCCTTCTCAGCGAACTGGAACCACGATGAATGTCCCCAAGCTCCCGATTTCCCGTCGCAGCCTTCTGAGAGCGTCGCTGGCGCCGTGGGTGGTCCCCGCAGGCCAGGCCCTGTCGCAGTCCAGGCCCGCCTTCCGCGGCGAGATCAAGCTGGGGCAGACCATGCCCTACAGCGGCCCGCTCTCGGCGCTCAGCGCCATCGGCAAGGTGCAGGCGCGCTATTTCAGGATGGTCAACGACGGCGGCGGCATCAACAGGCGCAGCATCACGCTGCTGTCGCTGGACGATGCCTACAACCCGGCCAAGGCCGTCGAGCAGACGCGCAACCTGGTCGAGCGCGAGGGCGTCATCGCCATGTTCGCGAGCATGGGCACGGCGCAGAACGTGGCGGTGCAGAAGTACCTGAACGGCAAGAAGATCCCGCAGCTCTTCGTCTATGCGGGGAGCGACCGCTTCGCCGACCCGAAGAACTTCCCGTGGACGCTGCCCGGCCTGCCGACCTTCTCGACGGAGGCGTCGGTGTACGCCGACCACGTGGACAAGACGAAGCCCACGGCCAAGGTGGCGGTGCTCTACCAGAACGACGACTTCGGCAAGGAGTACCTGGCCGCGTTCAGGAAGCGCCTGCAGGAGATCGGCAGCAAGGTGCAGGTGGTGGCCGCCGCCGGCTACGAGGTGACCGCGCCCACGGTCGACTCGCAGATCATCAGCCTGGCGGCGAGCGGCGCCGACGTGTTCATGGACATCACGAGCCCGAAGTTCACCATCCAGGCGATCCGCAAGGTCAGCGACCTGCCCTGGAAGCCGCTGCACATCATCCCCATCACCAGCAACTTCATCGCCACGGTGCTGCGGGTGGCGGGGTTGGACAAATCCGCCGGCCTCGTCTCGGCGACGCCGAGCAAGTCGGCCGGCGACCCGGAGTGGGCGGACGACGCCGCCTACCGCGAGTGGCTCGCCTTCATGAAGAAATACTACCCCGAGGGCGACACGACGGAGCAGCTGAACCTGGTCGGCTACAGCATGGGCTTCCTGATGACCGAGGTCCTGCGGCGCTGCGGCGACGACCTCGGCGCCGAGCGCATCCTCAAGGAAGCCACCTCGCTCAGGAACGTCGCGCTGCCGGCGCTGGTGCCCGGCATCACGGTCAACACCTCGCCCACCGACTATCGGATCGTGCAGCAGTTGCGGCTGCAGCGCTTCGACGGCGCGCGCTGGGTGCCGCTGGCCTGACGCACATGCAGCTCTCACAGACGGACGGCGCCGGCGTGCGCGACGGCGGCGCGTGCGCGCCGCCGCTGCTGCGCGTCGAGGGGCTGGGCCTGCGCTTCGGCGGCATCCGCGCGCTGGCGGACGTGTCCTTCTCGGTGGCGCGCGGCGTGATCTGCGGCGTCATCGGCCCCAACGGCGCGGGCAAGACGACCTTGTTCAACTGCCTGAGCCGGCTCTACGCGCCGGACGAGGGCGAGATCACCTTCGACGACCGGTGCCTGCGCACGGTGCGCGCGCACGAGGTGCCGCGGCTGGGCATCGCCCGCACCTTCCAGAACGTGGCGCTGTTCGACCGCCAGTCGGTCCGGAAGAACGTGGAGGCGGGCTGCTTCCTGCAGTTCGGCGGCCGGCACGTCTCGGCGCTGCTGCGCAACCGGCGCGGCGCCGAAGACCGCCGCGAGGTCGCGGCGTGCGTGGAGGAGCTGGTGTCCTTCGCCCGGCTGCGCGAGGTGGCGGATGTGCCGGTGTCGCAGCTGTCCTTCGGCACACGCAAGCGGGTGGAACTGGCGCGCGCGCTCGCCATGCGGCCGCGGATGCTGCTGCTGGACGAGCCGGCCGCCGGCCTCAACCACGAGGAGGTCGAGGAACTGCTGGGATGGATCCTGGAGATACGCGACAGGATGGGCATCTCCGTTCTGCTCATCGAGCACCACATGAACCTCGTGATGCGGGTGTCCGACCAGGTCGTCGTGCTGGAGTTCGGCAGGAAGATCGCCGAGGGCACGCCGGACGAGGTGGCGACCCACCCGGACGTGGTCAGGGCCTACCTCGGAGGCGAGCCATGAGCCTCGCGGCCGCTGCCGGCCAGGCCGGCGACAACCTGCTGGAGGTCCGCGGCCTGTCGGCGACCTACCAGGCCACGGCCGTGCTCAAGTCGGTGGACGTCGACGTCGCCCGCGGCGGGATCACCGCGCTGCTCGGCGCGAACGGCGCGGGCAAGACCACGCTGCTGCGTGCCATCAGCCATGCGCTGGTGAAGACGCAGGGGTCGATCCGGTTCGACGGGCAGCCCATCGAGGGGCTGCCGAGCGACGCGGTCGCGCGCCTGGGCATCGCCCACGTGCCGGACGGCCGCGGCACCTTCACCCAGTTGACGGTGGAGGAGAACCTGCTGGTCGGCGCCATCACCCGGCCGCGCGGCGGCGAGGTGCGGCGGGACATCGAGCGGATGTACGCGCTCTTTCCCCGCCTGGCGGACTACCGCGGCAAGCCGGCGGGGCTGCTCAGCGGCGGCGAGCAGCAGATGGTGGCGATCGCGCGGGCGCTGATGCTGCGGCCGCGGCTGCTGATGCTCGACGAGCCCTCGTTCGGCCTCGCGCCCCTGGTGGTGCGGCAGATCTTCGAGGTGCTCGGGCAGATCAACCGCGAAGGCGGCCTGAGCATCCTCGTGGTGGAGCAGAACGCGCGCCTGGCGCTCGACCTGGCCCGGCACGCCTACGTGCTGGAGGCGGGGCGCGTCGCCATCAGCGGCCCGGCGGCGTCGCTGCGCAGCGACCCGCGGGTGAAGAAGGCCTATCTCGGCATCTGACAGGAACAAGAGGAAGAAAGCGAATGACGGAGTTTGCCCAACAGGTGGCAGCGGGCTTCGTGAACGGGTGCATCTACGCCATGCTGGCGCTGGCCCTGGTCATGATCTACCGCGCGACCAACCATGTGAATTTCGCGCAGGGCGAGATGGCGATGTTCTCCACCTACATCGCCTGGTCGCTGCTGGAGGCGGGCCTGCCGTACTGGGCCGCAGCCCTGGCGGCGATCGCCTTCGGCTTCGTGGCGGGCACGCTGGTGGAGCGCGTGGCGCTGCGGCCGCTGCACGGCGCGCCGCTGCTGTCGATCGTCACGGTGTTCGTCGCGCTGATGATCATCATCCAGAGCGCCGCGGGCCTGGTGTTCGGGCACGAGAGCCACAGCGTGGCCAGCCCCTTCGACGGCTGGGGCCGGTGGGGGCAGGGCCTGCTGTCCGGCCACGCGCTGGGCACGGTCGCGGTCACGCTGGCGGTGCTGGCGTCCATGAGCGCGTTCTTCCGCTTCACCCGGCTCGGCCTGGCGATGCGCGCGGCGGCGCTGAACCCGCTGTCGAGTTCGCTGTCGGGCGTCAACGTCAACCGGGTGCTGATGATCGGCTGGGGCGTGGCCGGCGCGATCGGCGCCATCGCCGGCCTGCTGGCGGCGCCGGTGGTCTTTCTCGGCCCGCACATGATGGGCGGCATCATGATCTACGGCTTCGCCGCGGCGGTGGTCGGCGGCATCGACAGCCCGCCGGGCGCCATCCTCGGCGGCCTGGCGCTGGGGATCGGTGAGAACCTGCTCGGGGCCTACGTAACGGGCAACGAGCTCAAGCTCACCATCGCGCTGGCCGTGATGTTCGCGATCCTCGTCGTGCGGCCCCGCGGCCTGCTCGGCGGAAAGGCGATCCAGCGTGCCTGAGCCCATCAAGACCTTCGCCGCGCCGGCGCTGCTGGCCGCGTGCGTGGCGGCGGCCGCGCTGCTGCTGCCCGGCTACTGGGCGTTCAAGCTGTCGAGCATCCTGGTCCTGGCGCTGGCCGTGCGCGGGCTGCAACTGCTGATCGGCGCCAGCGGACAGATCTCGCTGGGCCACGGCGCCTTCTTCGCGGTGGGTGCCTACGCGGCGGGCGTGCTGGTCTCGCACCAGTGGCTGCCGGCCTACGCGACCGTGCCGGTCGCCATGCTGGTGTGCGGCCTGTCGGGCTTTCTCTTCGGGTGGCCGGCGACGCGCCTGGCGGGGCCCTACCTGGCGCTGGCCACCTTCGCGCTCGCGGTCGCGCTGCCGCAGCTGCTGAAGCACCCGATGTTCGAGTCGTGGACCGGGGGCGTCAGCGGCCTCAGCCTGGACCCGGCCGGCGCGCCCTTCGGCCTCGCGTTCCTGCAGGCCGACCAATGGGCGCTGTTGTCGACCGCGGCCTGGGTCTTCGCGATCTACGCGGTGCTTCGCCGGCTGCTGGACGGGCCCGCGGGCCTGGCCTGGCTGACCCTGCGCGACCACCCGACCGCGGCCATGGCGGTCGGCGTCGACGTGAGGAAGTGGCGCGCCACCGCCTTCGCGGTCAGCGCGGCCACCGTCGGCGCGGCAGGCGCGCTGCACACCGGCCTGACCAGCTTCGTGTCGCCCGACAGCTTCACGGTCTTCCTGTCGCTGAGCCTGCTCGTGGGCGTGGCGCTGGCCGGGCCCTCGTCCGCCACGGGGACCTTCGTCGCCGCGGTGTTCCTCTCGTTCGTCCCGGACGTCGCGGAGAAGGTCTCGCAGGAACTGACCGGCGTGCTCTACGGCGTCGTGATGCTGGCGGCGGTGTTCCTGCTGCCCCTGCTGCACAGGTGGCGCGCGCGGGCGGCGCGGGCCGCATCGCCGCCGCCGGCCGCCGACCCGATCATCATCAAGGAGAAATCAAGCAATGCAGATGCAGCACAGGCCACTTGAGGGCAAGGTGGCCGTCGTGACGGGCGCGACCCGCGGCGTGGGCAAGGGCGTGGCCCTGGCCCTCGGCGAGGCGGGCGCGCTGGTCTACGCGACGGGGCGCACGCTGGGCCCCGGCGCGTCGAACTGGCCCGGCTCCCTGCAGGAGACCGCCGACGAGATCGCGCAGCGCGGCGGCCGGTGTATCCCCGTCGCCTGCGACCACGGCGACGACGGGAGCGTCAGGCGGCTGTTCGAGCGCGTCCACGACGAGCAGAAGGGCGTGATCGACGTCCTGGTGAACAACGTCTTCGCGGCGCCTGCGCGCATGCCGGTCAACGTGCCGTTCTGGGAGCTGGAGGACGGCCTCTGGGAGGCGCTGCTGCACGTCGGCCTGCGCTCGCACTACGTGGCGAGCCGGTGCGCCGCGCCGCGCATGGTGGCCCGCCGCCAGGGCCTGATCGTCAACACCTCGTCCGGCGGCGCCGTGCGGTACACCTTCAACGTGCCCTTCGGCGTGCAGAAGGCGGGCGTCGACAAGATGGCCCGCGACATGGCGCACGACCTGCGGCCCTTCAACGTCGCCTCGGTGGTGATCTGGCCGGGCTTCATCAAGAGCGAGAAGTTCCTGGCGCAGCCGGACCGCGTGCCCGCACCGCTGGCCAAGCGCATCATGGAAAACGGCGAGTCGCCCGAGTTCGCCGGGCGCGCGGTGGTCGGCCTGGCGGCGGACCCGGCCATCATGGAGAAGTCCGGCAGGCTGCATCTCGTCGCGGAACTGGCGCAGGAGTACGGCTTCACCGACATCGACGGCAGGATGCCGGAGGCGCCGGCGCGCACTTGAGAAGGTGTGAACGAACCCGACATGTCCGCTCGTTCTGCCCACACGCCCCCACTCTGCGTTGCAAATGCTCGCCATAGCCCGAGCTATGGCTGCGCTTTGCGCCTTGATTGGGGTCGTGTGGGCAGCCCGCTCGGCCACGCCGGATTCCTTCACACCTTCTGACGCGTCATCCGCCCAGGTAGCGCACGATCATCCGCGTGGCTTCCTGCGCGAGCGCGTCGCCGTGCTCCGGCGCCTTGCCGGCGAGCATCACGCGGTGCGAGAGCGATTCCAGCAGCGCCTCGATGACCACGGCGGCGAGGGCGAGGTCGATGCCCGGCGCGATCTCGCCCTCGTGCTTGCGCAGCATCGCCTCGATCAGCCGGGTGGCGGAGCGGCTGACCATGTCCGTGCGCTCGGCCACGCCCAGGCGCGGGGCCAGCACCAGCACCATCCGATGCAGGTCGGGCGCCAGGTGGTGCGAGACGAGGGTCACGTCGACGATCGCGCGGATGCAGTCCTCCAGCGTGGCGCGGCGGCGGCCGGCCAGGGCGGCCTCGAAGGCGGCCAGGAATTCCTCGCAGCAGCGGTCGATCACCGCATAGGCCAGGGCGGCCTTGTTGGGGAAGTACTGGTAGAGCGAGCCGACGCTCACGCCGGCGCGCTCGGCGGCGCGGGCGGTGGTGAAGCGGTCGTAGCCTTCCTTCAGCAAAACCTGAGTGGTCGCCTCGACGATGGCCTCGACCGTGGCCTTGGCGCGGGCCTGGCGCGGCGATTTCCTTGGCTTGACGTCCATGAGCGAGCGGCGCGGGAAAAGCGAATAGAAAAAGGGATCGGTTGGCGGCACATTCTGTAGACGTTTCCGGGAGGCTGCAGCGCCTCCGTCCCAACCCACGGAATGCCGCCATCATCATGAACTCGCAACCCTATTCATCGCTCGTGCGCTACAAGCAGTGGGCCGACCGCGGCCTGCACGCGGTCGTCGCCCGCGACATCGCCCGCATCCCCGAGGCCGACGCGGGGATCCTCCTGCGCGTCCTCGACCACATCCACGTGGTCGACCGGGTCTTCCAGCATCACCTGCAGGGGCTGCCCCATCCGTTCCGCGCGGCGCGCTCGGAGGTGCTGCCGGGTGCGCGGGAACTGGCCGAGGGCACGGAAGAGGCGGACGCGTGGTACGTCTCCTACGTCGACGAACTGTCGGGCGACGACTTCGACCAGCCGGTGGACTTCACCTTCACCAACGGCACGCCGGCGCGCATGACGCGCGGCGAGATCCTCCTGCACGTGTGCATGCACGGCACCTACCACCGCGGCAACGCGGGCCTGCTGCTGCAGAAGAACGGCGTCGTGCCCAACGACGACCGGATGACCGATTTCCTCGAAGCGGGAGCCTGACGCCATGCGCGAGCTCGATCCACCGCCCGTCGCCCTGCCGCTGCTGGCGCACTGCATCCACCTGGCGCCGGACGGCGCGATGCGGCCCGTCCCGAAGACCGCCGAGAACTTCAGGCGCGCCGCCGCCGATGCCGGCCACCTGCTGGCGCTGCACCCGGTGAACGGCCCGCGCGACGTGCACTACCCGACCTGGGAGATGCACCCCGCCGGCGACGAGCTGCTGATCGCGGCCTCCGGCTCGCTGTCGGTCGAGCTGCGCGAAGGCGCGTCGGTGCGCACGGCGCCGCTGCCCGCGCAGGCGGCGTGCATCGTGCCGGCCGGCGTCTGGCACCGGCTGGTCGTGCACGAGCCGTCCGTGCTGATCGCCATGACCCCGCGCCAGGGCACCGTGCACGAGAAGGACCCGCTCACGCCCCCAGCGCGCGCAGCTTGAGGAAGGCCAGCCCGGCCATCACCGCGTCGTTGAGCGCATCGTGCGCCGGCCACGCCGGCAGGCCCAGCTCCCTCATCATGGTGTCGAAGCGCAGGTCGATCTGCGCCTCGCGCTCGTAGCCGGTGCGCTGCCGGTTCTTGAGGTCGTAGTACAGCGCCGAGACCTCGATCTTCGGCTGCGGCAGGCCCATGCCGAGCATGGGGAAGAGCACGCGGTCGATCATGGCGACGTCGAACTCCAGGTAGTAGCCCACCAGCGGCCGGCTGCCGATGAAGCGCAGCAGCCGGTGCATCGCCTCGTCGGGTGCGATGCCCCGGGCCACGTCGCGCTCGCGCAGCCGGTGCACGCGCACCGCCTCGGGCGAGACGACGCGCTTCTCGGGGCGCACCAGCAGCTCCAGCCGTTCGCTGGTGAGGATGCGGTTGCCGCGGATGCGCACGGCGGCGATGGCAACGATCTCGTCGCGGCGGCGGTCCAGGCCGGTGGTCTCGCAGTCCAGCGCCACCCACTCGTCCTCGGGCGGCGCGTCCCACATGAAGGCATAGCGCGGGTCGCCCAGGTGGTAGAGCAGCCACCAGCGCTTCAGACCCGCGATCCAGTCGGCGACCGGCGTGCTCATAACTGGTCGAGGTGAAAGCGCGACTGGATCAGCCGCCGGAAGCGCTTGACGATGTCCAGCGTGTCCTTGAGCAGGTCGCGCTCCAGGCTGGTCAGGCGCGCGGCGTCGACCTTGCCGCTCACCGGACGGCCGGCGTCCAGCTCGGCCAGGCCGGCCTTCAGGCGCAGCGCCATGAAGAAGTGCAGGCTCTCGATCACGTCGGTGGCGAAGGCGCGCTCGAACAGGCCGGCCGCCGCCAGCGCCTCCAGCCGCGCGGCGGTTCCGGTCTCGGCCAAGCCGGCGCGCAGCGCCAGCGCGCGCACGCCGTGCACCAGCGGGAAGATGCCCTGCTTCTTCACGTCGAAGGCCGCGTCCTGCGCGGCCGCGCCGCCGAACAGGCGCTGCAGCCAGCCGCCCTCGTCGGCGAAGGCGTCCACCGCGGCGGCGAAGCGCGACAGCATGGCCTCGTTGTCGGTGGCGAAGCGGAACACGCGCTCGCGCACGGCCGCCAGCAGCGCGGGGTCGCCGGCCACCGGGTGCGCGTCGAGGAAGATGGCCAGCGCCATCAGCTTGTCGGCGTCGGGGCGCAGCAGCCAGTCGCTGGCCCTTTCGGCGAACGTGCTCACGCTGCCGCGCCAGGCGGGCCGGCTGAGCATGATGCCGCCGGGGCAGGGCGGGTAGCCGAAGTCGGCCAGCGCCTGGCTGAAGCGATCGCACAGCGCGGGCAGGTCGCCGGGCGGCGCGTAGCCGTCGGCCAGGATCAGGCCGTTGTCCTGGTCGGTGCGCAGCAGTTGCTCGCCGCGGCCCTCGCTGCCCATCACGATCAGGCAGCTGCGGGCCAGCAGTTCCGGCGGCGCGATGAGCTGCCAGGCACGCTCGAACAGCCGCGCGTTGAGCGCCTGCACCAGTGCCGCGATCTGGCCCACGCGGGTGCCGCCGCGGTGCAGCAGGCCCACCAGCCGCACGATGTGCGCGCTGGCCGGCGCCAGTTCCTCCAGCGTCTGCGCCTCGCCGATGCGGCGGTTGATGAGGTAGGAGTGGTTGGACAGGAAGCTGAACAGGTCCAGCGCCTCCACCAGCCCGAGCACCGCGCCTTCCTCGACCTGCGGGCCGGCGTGCTCGTCGCGCAGCACCACGGCGCGGTGGATGCGGTGGCGCACCATGGTGGTCAGCGCGTCGCCCACCGGGTCGCCGGCCTTGACGGCGCGCAGGCCGTAGCTGGCGACCTCGCCCACCGGCAGGCGCTCCAGCGGCGTGCCGCTGAGCACCGCGCGCTGCAACGCGTTGGCGGTGAAGATGCCCAGCCGCGGCGGCTCGCCCGGTGCCGGTGGCGCATCGCGCACCAGCACCGCGGTGCTGCGCTCGGCCTGGAACAGCCGCACGACGGAGAGCACGTCCAGCGCGGCGTCGACGAAGTGGGGCGGCCGCAGGCCGACCGCGTCCACCCGCGCCAGGGCCAGCGACTGCATCTCGTGCTCGCCGCCGCGCCCGGCGATGGCGCCGAGCTTGTTCGACAGGTCGGAGAACAGCAGCGCGCCGAAGGTGGCGTTGGCGGCGATCAGCCGGTTCACCACCTCGCGCGGCAGCTGGTAGGCGATGCTTTCCTCGGCCGCCACGAAGCGGCCGCTGACCTGGCCGGCCACCAGGCTGCGGCCGTCGAAGGTGTCGTCGGGCCCGAAGCCGGCCACGGCCTCGGTGCCGCCGGCCTCGTACTGCTGCACGAAGCCCTTGATCAGCACGAACAGGTGGGTGGGCGCGATGCCGGGCTCCAGCAGCGTCTCGCCCTCGCGGAAGTAGGCGATGTCCACCGCTTCCTGCACCCACTGGCGCTGCTGCGCGTCGAGGCAGTCGAAGGGCGAGGCGGCGAAGTTGAACGCGTTGGGCATCGGGTCTTCGCAAGGGCGTCCCGGCGCGCGGCGCCGGCGATCGGGATAATCAGGGTTAACCCTGAAATTGCCCGCGACGTGAACTCCCCGGCTCCTGCTTCCTCTTCGTCCTCTTCCGGCGAAGCCCGCGTGCTGCGTGCCATTCTGGCACTGGGCGTCGGCGGCTTCGCCATCGGCACCGGCGAATTCGTCATCATGGGCCTGCTGCCCGAGGTGGCACGCGACATCGGCGTCAGCATCCCGCAGGCCGGCCACGTCATCAGCGCCTATGCGCTGGGCGTGGTGATCGGCGCGCCGGTGCTGGCCGTGCTGGCGGCGGGGTGGGGCCGGCGCACGCTGCTGATGGCGCTGATGGCGGTGTTCGCGCTCGGCAACTTCGCCAGCGCGGCGGCGCCGGGGTACCTCTCGCTCAACCTGCTGCGCTTTGCCAGCGGCTTCCCGCACGGCACGTACTTCGGCGTGGCGGCGCTGGTGGCGGCCGCGCTGGCGCCGCCGGGGCGGCGCGCGCGGGCCGTGGGGCTGGTGATGCTGGGGCTGACGGGCGCCACGCTGGTGGGCGTGCCCATTGCCGCATGGCTCGGGCAGCACTTCGGCTGGCGCGCGGCCTTCGTCTTCGTCGGCGTGATCGCGCTGCTGGCGGTGGCGATGGTCTGGCGCGACGTGCCCAACCTGCGGCCCGGCGCCGGCGCCAGCCCGCTGCGCGAGCTGGGGGCGCTCAGGCGCAAGCAGGTGTGGCTCACGCTGGGCATCGCGGCCATCGGCTTCGGCGGCATGTTCGCGGTGTTCAGCTACGTCAAGCCGACGCTCACCGAGGTGTCCGGCCTGGCCGTGAACAACGTGCCCTTCGTGTTGGCGCTGTTCGGCGTGGGCATGGTGGCGGGCAACCTGGTCGGCTCGCGCCTGGCCGACAAGGCGCTGATGCGCACCATCGGCGGTGTGATGGCGTATTCGGCGCTGGTGCTGCTGGCCTTCACCTTCACCGCGCAGCACTGGGTGCTGGCCTCGCTCAACGTGCTGCTGGTGGGCACCATCGTCGCCATCGGCCCGGCGCTGCAGATCCGCCTGATGGACGTGGCCGGCGACGCGCAGACGCTCGCTGCCGCGCTCAACCACTCGGCCTTCAACATGGCCAACGCGCTGGGCGCGTGGCTGGGCGGCGTGGCCATCGACGCCGGGCTGGGCTGGACCTCCACCGGCTGGGTCGGCGCGCTGCTGGCGCTGGCGGGCCTCGGCATCTTCGCGTGGGCGCTGGCCGATGCGCGGCGCAGTGCCCGGCGCGCAGCGCCTGCGGCGGCTTGCTAGCCCCGCCGCGCCGCTTCGATGGCGGCGATGTCGATCTTGGTCATCTGCATCATCGCCTCGAAGGCGCGCTTGGCCGCCGCGCGATCCGGGTCGTTGATCGCGTCGGTGAGGGCGCGCGGCGTGATCTGCCACGACAGGCCCCATTTGTCCCGGCACCAGCCGCATGCGCTTTCCTGGCCGCCGTTGCCGACGATGGCGTGCCACAGGCGGTCGGTTTCCGCCTGGTCGTCGGTCGCCACCTGGAACGAGAAGGCCTCGGTGTGCCTGAATGCCGGGCCGCCGTTGAGGCCGAGGCAGGGGATGCCCATGACGGTGAACTCGACCGTCAGCACGTCGCCCTGCTTGCCCGAGGGATAGTCGCCGGGCGCGCGCATGACGGTGCCCACGGCGCTGTCCGGGAAGGTCTGCGCGTAGAACTGCGCGGCGTCCAGGGCGGTGCCGTCGTACCAGAGGCAGATCGTGTTCTTGCTGACCACTCGCGTTCTCCTGTCCTTGGTGGGGAAGTGCGATCGGGCGGCGAAGGGGCCGCGCGAGCTGCGTCCATTGTGGTCCGCGGGGCGGCCGGCGCGCGAGGGCGTTTTTCGCTACGGATCGTAAGAGGCAGGCCAGGCCGTCACGTCGCCTGCCGCGCCGGCCGGCGCACCGCGCGCACTTTGCCGCTGGCGCCGCCGCCGCAATAGAACAGGTCCCTGCCGTCGGACTCCAGCCCGCTTACGCCCGTGCCTTCGGGCATCTTCAGGCGTTCCTGTACGGCGCCGCTGTCGGCATCGATGCGGCGCAGCTCGCTCTCGTCGCCCTCCCAGGTGCCGTGCCACAGCTCGCCGTCGACCCAGGTGACGCCGGTGACGAAGCGGTCGGACTCGATGGTGCGCAGCACGGCGCCCGTCTCGGGGTCGATGCGGTGGATCCGGCGCGCGCGCCACTGGCCCACCCACAGGCTGCCCTCGGCCCAGGCCAGGCCCGAGTCCATGCCCTGGCCGGGCGCCGGGATGGAGGCGAGCACGCGCCCCGTGGCCGGGTCGATCTTGTCGATGCGCGACTCGGCGATCTGCCACAGGTGCGTGCCGTCGAAGGCGGTGCCGGCGTCGCAGGCATGTTCCAGCGTGCGCTGCGGCTCGCGGCCCTCGGGGTCGAAGCCGACCAGCCGCGCGCCGGTGGCGGCCCACACGCGGCGGCCGTCGTGCGTTACGCCGTGGACGGCCTCGGCACCCTCGAAGGGGCCGTACTCGCGCACGATCTCGGCGGTGCGCACCGGGGCCGCGCTGCGGCGGCGGGAAGAAGAGGAAGCGGTGTCCATGTCGTGGCTCCTGTCGCGCCGCGACGGCGGCGCCATGGAGGGCAATCTACCCAGACGGCAGCGCGGCGGGGAGTAACAAGATCGTCGTGAATCCCGCCAGCGGCGGCGCCAGCCAGCGCTGCGTGCGCGCGCGGCCGACGGCGCGCACGCGGCCCTGCGCCTGCAGCGCGGCCAGCGCGCGCTGCACGGTGCGCTGGCTGGCGCCCAGGGCCAGCGCCAGGGCCGAGGTGGACCAGGCCGCGCCGTCGGCCAGCAGCGCGAGCAGCGCGGCTTCCTCGCCGTCGATGGGCGGCGCCAGCACGGCCACCGCGCGCCCGTCTGGTGGGCGCAGCGTGAAGCCGGCGGCCGTGGCCTCTATGCGTGCCAGCGGGCGCGCCAGGGCGCGCAGGCGGCCGATCTCGACGCGCAGCCGGGCGCGGTGCGTCTCGTCCGGCCGGCGCTGGCGGAAGGCGCGGGCGATCAGCGCCTCGCGCGTCGCCTCGCCGGGCCAGGCCTCGGCCAATGCGAGGGCCAGCGTGAACAGCACCGGCCGGCGTGCCAGCGGCAGCCAGGTGGTGCCGGCGCGCAGGCCGCGGCGGCAGGCGTCCAGCACCAGCGTGCCGCCGGCGAACAGCGCCTCGATTTCGTCCAGCGGCAGCGGCTGCTGCGCGCCGGCCGTGCGCAGCCGGGCCGCCGGCTGCGTCAGCGTGGCCTGTGCCGCCGCCACCTCGGCCTGCAGGGCGGGAATGCGGGCCGCCTGCGCTGCCGCCTGTGCGCGGGCGAGGGCGTCGCGCGCGGCGCCGACGCGCATCGAGCGCAGGGCCAGCTCGGCCTGCGCCAGGGCGGCGGTGGCGGCCAGCGGCGGCGGCATGAGGGCATCCGCGGTGCCGGCGACCTGGCGCAGCGCCGCGTGCGCGTCGTCCAGCCGGCCCATCAGCAGCAGCCGGCGCGCCGCGATCAGCCGCGCGTGCGTGGCGTTGCCGGCGTCGCCATGCGCCTGCAGCGTCGCCGCCGCGGCGTTCAGCGCGCGCGGCGGGCCGGCCAGCTCGCGCAGCGCCAGCGCCACCTCGGCCTCGGCGACCACGCAGCGCGCGCGGGCCAGTGCCTCGTGCGCGCCGAAGCCGCGCGCCGCCTGGCGCAGCAGTTCGCGGGCGCGCGGCAGCTCGCCCAGCTGCGCCATCGCGATGCCGCGCAGGGCCAGGGCCGGCGGGTCGCTGCGCAGCGCCACGCGCTGCAGCGCGCCCAGGGCATCGCCGGCGGCCAGGGCGCGGCCGGCGGCGGCGACGAGAGAGTCCATGGGGAACGAAGGCTAACGCAGGCGCCGCCGCAAGACCCTGCGGCGCGGCCGGTCAATTCAAGTAACTATGATAGTTGCATGAAAAGAGACAGCCGCCTGTCGGGCGTCCTCCACTGCCTGCTGCACATGGCCGAACTCGACCGGCCTGCCACGTCGGAATGGCTGGCGCACGCCATGCAGACGAATCCCGTCGTCGTCCGCCGCCTGATGGCGGGGCTGCGCGACGCCGGCTTCGTCGCCTCGGCCAAGGGGCATGGCGGCGGATGGGTGCTGTGCTGCCCGCTGGAGCGCATCACGCTGCGCGACATCCACGAGGCCGTGGGCTCGCCGCAACTGCTCGCCGTGGGGCACCGCGAGGAAAGCCCCGGCTGCCTGGTGGAGCAGGCCGTCAACGCCGCGCTGGAGCAGGCGTACCGGCAGGCCGAGTCGGTGCTGCTCGACCGCCTGGGCACCGTGACGCTGGCGGCGCTGTCGCGCGATTTCCATCACCGGCTGGTCGCGAGCGGCCGGTCCCTTCACGAGGTGTCCCATGAGCTTTGACGTCGCCATCGTCGGTGGCAGCTTCGCCGGCCTGTCCGCCGCCCTGCAGTTGGCACGCGCCCGCCGCCGGGTGGCGGTGTTCGACACCGGCCTGCGCCGCAACCGCTTCGCCGCTGCCTCGCACGGCTTCCTGGCGCAGGACGGGCGGCCGCCGGGCGAGATCGCGGCGCAGGCGCGCGAGCAGCTGCTGCGCTATCCGACCGTGCAGTGGATCGACGCCGCCGTGTCGGGCATCGCCGGCGAGGCGGATGCCTTCGAGGTGCAGGCGGGCGGGCGCACGTGGCCGGCGCGCCGCATCGTCCTGGCCACGGGCGTGTCGGACGGGCTGCCGGCCATCCCGGGGCTGCAGGAGCGCTGGGGCCGCCACGTCTTCCACTGCCCCTACTGCCACGGCTACGAACTCGACGAGGGCCGCATCGGCGTGATCGCCGTCGGGCCGGTGTCGCTGCACCAGGCCCTGCTGCTGCCGGAGTGGGGCCGCGTCACCTTCCTCCTCAACGGCGCCTTCCAGCCGGGCGAGGACGACCTGCGCGAACTGTCGGCGCGCGGCGTCGCGGTCGAGGCCGCGCCGATCCTGGCGATCGAGGGCGAGGCGCGGGTGGTGCTGGAAGGCGGCCGCGTGGAGGACTTCGCCGGCCTGTTCGTCGCCAGCCGGACCGAGCCCGCATCGCCCGTGGCGCAGCAGATGGGATGCGCGCTGGACGAGAGCCCGCTGGGCCGCTGCGTCAGGACCGGCCCGATGAAGGACACCTCGGTGCCGGGCGTGTTCGCCTGCGGCGACCTGGCGCGCGCGGCGGGCAACGTGGCGCTGGCCGTGGGCGACGGCGCGATGGCGGGAGCGGCGGTGCACCGCTCCCTCATGTTCGGGCCCGGCTGAGCCTCAGGGGCAGAAGATGTCGGCCAGCGTGGCGATGAGGCGCTCGGCCTGCGCGTTGTCGATGCGGTAGTACAGCGTCTGCGCCTCGCGGCGGAAGGTGACCAGCCCTTCGTCGCGCATGCGCGCCAGGTGCTGCGACAGGGCCGACTGGCTCAGCCCCACCTGCTCCTGCAGCGCGCCCACCGACATCTCGCCGTTGCCCGACAGCAGGCACAGCACCAGCAGGCGCGACTCGTTGCCCAGCGCGCGCAGCAGCGCGGCGGCCTGGGCGGCGCTTTCCTTCAGCAGCAGAGGGTCCTTGCGGCTTCGTGCCATGGCGATCTTTATTTTAGAAAAATCTAATTTAGAATGTACTAACTTAAAAGCGGTGGCCTGTGGCGGCTCCCGCGAGTGTCCCTCACCGAAGGAGATCCCTCATGACCGACTACCGACAACTGACCCAGGACATCTCGGCCCACCTGCTGCCGCTGCGCCAGAGCGTGCCCGGCGTGATGAAGGGCTTCGGCGAGATGGGCAAGGCCGCCATGGCCGACGGCGCGCTCGACGCCAAGGCCAAGGAGCTGATCGCGCTGGCGATCGGCGTGGCCTCGCACTGCGCCGGCTGCATCGGCTTCCACACCAAGGCGCTGGCGCGGCTGGGCGCGAGCGAGGCCGAGGTGCACGAGGCCCTGGGCGTGGCCGTCTACATGGGCGGCGGGCCGTCGGCGATGTACGCGGCCGACGCGGTGGAGGCCTTCCGCCAGTTCTCGGCGAAGTGAGGGGCCGGCCATGCAGCGCACCGACTTCGTCGCCACCCTGTTCCACGGCCGGGAGGACCCGGCCCGGGTCACGGTCGCCTTCACCATGGCGCTGGCCGCCCTGGGCAAGGGCCACAGCGCCACGCTGATCCTGATGGTGGACGCGGTCCACCTGGGGCGTCCCCGTGCCACCGAGGGCATGGACATCGGCCAGCCCTTCGATCCGGTGTCCGTGCAGCTCGCCAAGTACCTCGAACTCGGCGGGCGCATCGCCCTGTGCGGCGCCTGCATGGCGCACAACGGCCTGACGGCCGCCGACATGGATCCGCGCTTCGAGGTCATCGCCGGGCCCGACGTGATCGACCTGCTGATGGGCGCCAGCGGCTCGCTGCAGATCAATTGAACCCGTTCCTTTCCTCGTCTTCGGAGATCGCCATGCAACCCAACGTCGGCACCCTCGACCGCGCGCTGCGCGTGCTGCTCGGCCTCGTGCTCATCGGCCTGGCCCTGGCGGGGCAGATCGGCCCCTGGGGCTGGATCGGGCTGCTGCCGCTGGCCACCGGCCTGCTGCGCCGCTGCCCGGCCTATTCGCTGTTCGGCTGGCGCACCTGCCGCTCGCCCTCCGCCCGCCGCGGCTGAGCCTCGTCGGCCCACGACAGCGGCGGCGCGATGTCCTCCAGCGCGCGCCGCTCCGCGTTGACCGCGAAGCGCAGCGCCAGCAGCCCGGCGCCGATCACCAGCACCGCGCCGATGCCGTAGCCCACCGTCACCGCGCCGCGGCTGCCGGTCTCGATCAGCGCGCCGAACAGCCACGGCGCGATGAAGCCGCCGGCACCGGTGCCCACGGCATAGAAGAGGGCGATGGCGAGCGCGCGCATCTCCAGCGGGAACACCTCGCTGACCGTGAGGTAGGCCGAGCTGGCCGCGGCGGAAGCGAGGAAGAACACCGCCGACCAGGCCAGCGCCTGCGTGCGCGCATCCAGCAGGCCGGCCATGAAGGCCCAGCCGGTCAGCGCCAGCCCGATGCCGGCGCCGACGTAGGTGAGGGCGATCATGCGCCGCCGCCCCACGCGGTCGAACAGCGGCCCCAGCAGCAGCGGCCCCAGCACGTTGCCCAGCGCGAAGGGGAAGATGTACAGCGCCACCCTGCCTTCCGGCACGCCGTAGTAGCGCGTGAGCACCAGCGCATAGGTGAAGAAGATGGCGTTGTAGAAGAAGGCCTGCGAGAGCATCAGCGCCAGCGCCACGCCGCTGCGCGTGCGGTAGTGCCGCAGCAGCACCCGCGCCACCTCGCGCATCGACGGGCTGGTGCGGCGCGCGACGGGCGAATGCGCCCCGGCAGGCGGCAGCGGGCCGTGCGCGGCCTGCACCTCGGCCTCGATGGCGGCGACGATGCGCTCGGCCTCCTCGTGGCGGCCGTGCGCGATCAGCCAGCGCGGGCTTTCCGGCACGTGGCGGCGCACCAGCACGATCGCCACCGCCAGCAGCGCGCCCAGCGCGAAGCCGGCGCGCCAGCCCTGCACCGGGCCGAGCACGCGCTCATCCAGCAGCACCAGCGCCAGGCCCGCCCCCAGCGCGGCGCCCAGCCAGAAGCTGCCGTTGATGGCGAGGTTGACGCGCCCGCGCACGCGCGCCGGGATCAGCTCGTCGATGGCCGAGTTGATGGCCGCGTACTCGCCGCCGATGCCCAGGCCGGTGAAGAAGCGGCACACCGCGAAGAAGGCGAAGCCCGGCGAGAAGGCGGTGGCGAAGGTGGCGGCCGCGTACACCAGCAGGGTGAGCAGGAACAGCTTCTTGCGTCCCAGCCGGTCCGTCATGCGGCCGAACACCAGCGCGCCGATCACCGCGCCGGCCACGTACAGCGAGCCGGCCAGGCCGACCTGCGCGGCCGTCAGCGCCAGCGTGTCGCCGCGCTCCAGCACGCCGCCCAGGGAGCCGACCATCGTCACCTCCAGCCCGTCGAGCACCCAGGCGATGCCCAGCGCGATCACCACGCGCCAGTGCCAGCGCGACCAGGGCAGGCGGTCGAGGCGGGCGGGGATGTCGGTGGAGGGCGGGGCGGGATGCGGTGCGGCGTGACTCACAGGAGACAGACCTTAGCGCAAGCGCGGCGCGGGCGGCGTCGGCCAGGGCTGACAAGCGCGTGCTTCGACCCGGCAGCCCGGGAGGCGGCGGCGATCAGACGGCGACCGTCGTGGGCACCGGCCGCTGTGAGTCGGCCGCGGCGCCGCTTCCCTTCATGCACACTTCACGCATGCCCATCGACAAGCCTGCCGACAGCCCGGCCTTGTTCAAGAGCGCCAAGGCGTTTGAAACCTGGTTGAAACAGCACCACGCCACGTCGCCGGGCCTCTGGCTCAAGATCGCCAAGCGCCGCGCCGACGAAGCCAGCGTCACCTACCTCGAAGCGGTGGAGATCGCGCTCTGCTGGGGCTGGATCGACGGTCAGAAGAAGGGGCTGGACGAGCAGTATTTCCTCCAGCGATTCACGCCCAGGCGCGCCCGCAGCGTGTGGTCGAGAGTCAACGTCGACAAAGTGGCGGCGCTCATCGAGGCGGGCCGCATGAAGGCGCCGGGCCTTGCGCAGGTCGAGGCCGCCAAGGCCGATGGCCGATGGGCGCGGGCATACGACGGCGCGCGTACGTCCGTGGTCCCCGAAGACCTGACCGCGGCGCTCGACGCCGCCCCGATGGCGAAGGCGTTCTTCTCGACGATCAACGCCGCAAATCGCTACGCGATCCTGTGGCGCATTCAAACGGCCGTGAAAGCCGAGACGCGCGCGAAGCGGATTGCCCAATTCGTGGAGATGCTCGCGCGCGGCGAAACCGTCCATATCTTCAAGCCCAAGG